>CALYRQ010000201.1 GCA_945483375.1 uncultured Elusimicrobia bacterium | reverse complement strand
CAATCGGCACACTCACCGCCGGCATCCTGATCACCTCGCGCTTCATCCTGACCGAATACCGCTATAAGCTCAACGACCTCGCCCACCTCCACGAATCCAACCAGCTGATCGTTGAAAGCGTGCAGGGCAAAATGGAACTTTCCGACGAAAAATGGGCCGAAGTCATGGTAAACGAAGCCCTCGAACAAGCCAACATTTTGGAACAGCTGAACTTTAAAGACGTGGTGGTTTCGCTGAAATCGGACAATTTCAAACGCACCGTACTTGCCAATGAATTATTTGCGAAACAAAGCGATATTCCGCTGCATTTAGGCTTAACCGAAGCGGGCAGTTTTTTAAGCGGCACCGTCAAAAGCGCGGTGGCTTTGGGAACGCTTTTGCAAAAAGGAATCGGCGCGACGATTCGCGTGTCGCTCACCGAGGACCCGCGTATGCAGGTCCGCACCGCGTACGAAATTTTGAAAGCCGTCGGTCTGCGGGAGTTTGGCCCGAACTTGATTTCCTGCCCCACCTGCGGACGCACGCAAGTGGACGTAACGGGCACCGTACACGCGCTGGAAGAAAAAATTTACAACGATAAGGACCTGCTTAAAAAAGCGACCGGCCTTAAAATTGCCGTGATGGGTTGTATTGTAAACGGCCCGGGCGAAGCGCGCGACGCGGATTTCGGCATTGCGGGCGGCAAAGGCGAAGGCTTGTATTTTGAACACGGGCAAACGATGTTCAAACTGCCGCAGGAAAAATGGGTTGATTTTTTGATTGATAAAATCAACACGTGGAAGAAATAGCGGCGCATAAACCCGCGGCGGACAATCCGCCAAATTTGGGAAATTGTTTCCCATACAAATTTAAACAACTGGAAAAATTATCAATTATAAGGATACAAAAATGAAACTATCAAATTACTATCTACCCACCCTCAAAGAAGCCCCTAAGGACGCCGACACCCTGTCGGCGAAACTGATGATTCGCGCAGGGCTCATCCGCAAAGTGGCCAGCGGACTTTACGAATGGCTGCCCCTCGGTTTACGCGTCCTAAAAAAAGTGGAAAATATCGTACGCGAAGAAATGGACCGCGCCGGCGCAAACGAGGTGTGGCTGCCTGTCGTACAGCCCAAGGAATTATGGGAAGAATCCGGCCGCTGGACGTTCTACGGAAAAGAACTCCTGCGCTTTACCGACCGCAAAGAAGCGGGCTTCTGCATTTCCCCCACCGCCGAAGAAGCCATCACCGATTTAATCCGCAAGGATGTATCCTCCTATAAACAGCTGCCCGTGTGCCTCTATCAGTTCGGCACCAAATTCCGCGACGAAATCCGCCCCCGTTTTGGCGTCATGCGTGCGCGCGAATTTTATATGAAGGACGCCTACTCCTTCGCCGCCACCGACGAATCCGCTAACGAATGGTACCAAAAAATGTACGACGCGTACCAACGCATTTTTACGCGTTGCGGGTTTAATTTTAAAGCGGTGGAAGCCGACACCGGCTCTATCGGCGGAAACTTTTCGCACGAATTTATGGTACTGGCCGATACGGGCGAGGACGCCATTGCCGACTGCACCTGCGGTTACGCCGCCAACACGGAAAAAGCCGAAATTATGGCTCCTGCGGACATCGAAATCAACGAAGCCGATTTAAAACCCATGGAGAAAAAAGCCACCCCCAAAGCCTACACGATTGAAGCCGTGGCCGAAATGCTCGGCGTGCCGCAAAGCCAATTAATTAAACTCTTGGTTTTTACCGCCGACGGCAAGCCCGTTGTCGCCTTGGTGCGCGGGGACCACGAACTCAACGAATTTAAATTTAAAGCGCTGTTAAAATGCAACGAGCTGGAAAAAGCCTCCGAAGAAGTTTATACCCAAGTGACGGGTTCGTTCGTCGGTTTTGCGGGCGCGCAAGGACTCAAAGAAAAAAATCCGAACGTGATGATTTACGCCGACAATTACGTTAAAAATATCATAAACGGCGTGTCCGGCGGAAACGAAAAAGACGTGCATACGATTAACGTTACCCCCCGCCGCGACATTAAAGTAGACGTGTACGCCGATTTGAAAATGGCCTCCGCCGGCGATAAATGCGCCCGCTGCGGCAAAGAATTTTCGTTCACGCGCGGTATCGAAACGGGCCATATCTTTAAACTGGGCACCAAATACTCCGCCGCGATGCACGCCAATTTCCTGGGCGAAGACCAAAAAGAAAAACCGATGATTATGGGCTGCTACGGCATTGGTATCAGCCGCGTGGTGGCCGCCGCCATCGAACAAAGCCACGATGACAACGGTATCATCTGGCCCGCGCCGATGGCTCCGTTTGACGTGGCCCTCGTGGCGATTGACTACGATTCCAACCCCGAGGTCAAAAAACACGCCGACGAAATTTGCGCCAAACTGGAAAGCGCGGGTCTGTCCGTACTCTTGGACGACCGCGACGAACGCCCGGGCGTGAAATTCAAAGATATGGACCTTATCGGCCTGCCCTACCGCCTGGTGGTCAGCAGCCGCACGGTAAAAGACGGCCAGT
>CALYRQ010000200.1 GCA_945483375.1 uncultured Elusimicrobia bacterium | reverse complement strand
CCCCAACACTTGTGTTAAAAAACGGCTCAAAATAGCGTGGCGTTTTTTAACGTCTTCGGCGGCGCGGCGGCCCTTGGCAGTCAGTTCAATGCCGCTGTACGGCTGGTGATGTACATATCCCGCTTCGGCGAGCGCTTTCATCGCACCCGTTACGCTGGGGGTTTTTACGCCCAGCATGTCGCGAATATCGCTCACGCGGGCAACGCCTTTATCGTTGGCGCAAAAAGATACGGCTTCCAAATAATCTTCCATATTGGCGGACAGTTTCATATTTTCCCTCGTGCGCAAACGACGCGCGGATTTTGTATATAGTAGCATATTTTCCGCCGGAAAAGGGCCCTTGCTTTTCCCGCGGCGGAAATTTATAATAGGGGTACAAGCCGCATCAGGAGGGAGTATGGATACAAACGCTTATATCACCGAGTTTCTGGCCGCCCAAACAAAAAAAGACCCTGCCCAAAAAGTCTTTCACCAGGCGGTGTTTGAAGTTGTCAGCACGTTAAAACCCGTACTGGAGCAAAATCCCGTTTACATGAAAGAAAAAATTTTAGAACGCATCGTGGAACCCGAACGCACCATTATTTTCCGCGTTCCGTGGCAGGATGACAAAGGGGATGTTCATGTCAACCGCGGTTTCCGCGTACAGTTCAACAGCGCGCTGGGGCCGTACAAAGGCGGTATCCGTTTCCACGAAACGGTAACGCAGGACTCGCTTAAATTTTTGGGGTTTGAACAAACTTTTAAAAACAGCCTCACCACGCTCCCCCTGGGCGGCGGAAAAGGCGGCAGCGATTTCGACACGCGCGGCAAATCCGCCGCCGAAGTCATGCGGTTTTGCCATTCGTTTATCAACGAGCTCTACCACCACATCGGCTATCACACCGATATTCCGGCCGGAGATTTAGGTTGCGGCGCACGCGAAATCGGTTATATGTTCGGCCAGTATAAAAAGTTAACAAACGATTTTACGGGCGCGTTCACCGGCAAAAAACCCAACTGGGGCGGCAGTCTGCTGCGCCCGGAAGCCACGGGCTACGGCGTGGCGTACTTTGCGCAAAACATGCTGGCTACGCGCGGGGATAATTTAAAAGGAAAAACGGCCATCGTATCCGGTTGCGGCAACGTGGGCATTTATGCAATTGAAAAACTGACTCAGCTGGGAGCGAAGGTCGTCGGGTTTATGGACTACGACGGCAGCATTTACGACGAGCATGGCGTAGACGAAGAACGGCTGGCTTTCCTAAAAGATTTGGTGTTTGGCCGCCGCGGGAGCCTGAAAGAATACGACCAGAAATTCAAAGGAGCGCATTTCCGCCCGGGCAAAAAAACGTGGGACATTCCGTGTGATGTAGCCTGCCCCACCGCCTGCGAAAACGAACTGCACGAATCCGACGCCAAAGAACTTTTGAAAAACGGTTGCATGTGCGTATGCGAAGGATCAAACATGCCCTGCACGCCCGAAGCGATTGCCGCTTTCCAAAACGCGGGGATTTTATATTCCCCGGGCAAAGCCTCCAACGCGGGCGGCGTAGCCGTATCCGGCTTGGAAATGACGCAAAACAGCATGCGCGTTTACTGGACGCGCGAAGAGGTGGACCAATACTTGCAACGCATTATGAACAGTATTCACCAAAGCTGTTTGACTTCGGCCGAAGAATACGGTATGAAAGGAAATTATATGGCGGGTGCAAACATCGCCGGATTTAAAAAAGTGGCCGACGCGATGCTGGACCAAGGACTCGTTTGATACTTTTCTTTGGGAAGAAAAGTATCCAAAAGACCCGCACCCCGGGCCACTAAAACAAAAATTCAAAGGACGGGCGGACAACTCGGCTAAAACACAGCCTCAAACAAGTCCGCCCGTTGTCGTTCTTGAATTTTTAGTTTTAGACTGCCGGCCAAAGGGGTGCATAAAGGCGAATTCCAAAAATGGATTTTTATTAACAATCTAACGGCCGCATTAACGGCAACCCCTGCCGGACGTGTACCTACTAAACGCGCGGTAAAAATCAATAAATCTCATAACAGTCAAACTCGGGTTCGAGGGCGCAAGAAACCTTGGGACTGCCAAAACTCTGACATATCGAACGCTCAAAATTTGCGCCATAAGAAGACGGAACCTGACAAAATATTCCGGGAGAATCAAAATAAGAAATCAGTTGGAGTTGGTGATTTGATTTAAAAACAAATTGGAAGCGGAGCTGGGGTGAGCGTTCAAACAAATCCCAGTATTTTAATTGGGCGGAAACTCCCAACTCCTCCAACGACTCGGGATAGGTTCCATTCGCCAAGAAAAACACGTCTTTTTCTTGAATAAAATGACGCATCAGCGGCATTGGCTCCATAAGTTTGCTTTTCATCACCGCCTTTTGGTACTGCGGCAGCGCTACCGAAGACAATATACCGATAATGAGTACTACCACCAACAATTCTATAAGTGTAAAGCCGCGCTTTTTCCACATGGAATAGATCCCCCTTCACAAGATTTATCCCCATGTTATCAAAAAAAAAAAAACGGGTCAAGGCCTTCCAGGCC
>CALYRQ010000199.1 GCA_945483375.1 uncultured Elusimicrobia bacterium | reverse complement strand
GTTCTTTTACCTCGTCAGTTAAAACGTCAAAAGAAATCCGTTTTTGTTCGCCGCTTTGCAAGTCTTTTAAAGTCACTTCGCGCGCGGCCAGTTCGTCCGTACCCAAAATAAGCGCGTAGGACGCGCCGCAGCGGTCGGCCTGTTTCATTTGGCCTTTGATGTTTTTATCAAAAAGGCCGCCTTCGGTGCGCACGCCCGCTTCGCGCAGGGATTGCATCAGGTTAAACGCGGTTTCGTTGCAGGACGCATCCATAGACACAAAATACACGCTTTTGGCTTTTTCGGCAGGAACTTCGCCGCGGGCCATAATCACGCGTTCCGCGCCCATCGCCCAACCGATGGCCGGGGTGGCCGGGCCGCCCATGTTTTTAACGAGCGTATCGTAACGTCCGCCGGCTGCAATCGCGTTTTGGGAAACGTCCCCCGCCTGAAATTCAAACACCGTGCGGGAATAATAATCCAGCCCGCGCACGAGCATAGGGTCCACTTCAAAATCGATTTTTCCCTTTAGGAGAGTCTGCACTTCGTCGAAGTGCGCCTGGCACTCCGGGCACAGTTGCATGGTGGGAACGCGGCCCGCAAAGCGCGCGCCGTCAATTTTGCAGTCCAGTACGCGCAAGGGGTTTTTTTCCAAACGCGTTTGGCAATTTTCGCACAGCGTATCTTTTTCTTTAGACAGAAAATCAATCAGCGCCTGGCGGTAAAGCGGGCGGCATTTGTCACAGCCCAAGCTGTTGATTTTGACTTTGTAATTTTTTGCGCCGAATTTGGACACGATGTCTTTTAACATCAAAATCACTTCCGCGTCGGCCGCCGGGGCGGAGTTGCCAATATATTCCGCGCCGATTTGTTCAAACTCGCGGTAGCGGCCCGCCTGCGGGCGTTCCGCGCGGAACATGTTGCCGATATAATAGAGTTTTTGCACGGGCGCGTTTTGCGTGAAATTGTTTTCCAGATATGCGCGCACCACGCCGGGAGTGCCTTCGGGGCGGATAGCCAACTGGCGGTGGCCGGCGTCTTCAAACGCGTACATTTCTTTTTGTACGATATCGGTTGTCTCGCCGGTGGACTTGATGAAAAGTTCCTTGAGTTCCACGGTCGGCAATCTTAATTCGCCGAATCCGTAGAGGGAAAATACGCCGCGGGCGCAGTTTTCCAGTTCGGTAAAATTTTTGGATTGGGGTTCAAAAATATCGCGGAACCCTCTTACTAGTTTAGCCATATAGATAATTTTAGCATTTTGAAACGCGTTTGACACGGCCCCGGCCGCAGAAAAACCAACCCGGCCATACGGCTGAAACCAAACTTTCCCCTTACGCAAAACGCCCCGCTTACTGCGGGGCGTTTTTATCGAATACTTTTATTTTCCATTAAAGGTTTTCCACTTCGCAATGGCTTCTTCACATTTTTTTTGTTTTTCCACATTTGCCATCATATTTTGATACCGCTGCCATACACGCTGCTCTTTCTTGCTCAGCTTTTTATTGTCTTTCTGTTTTCGGCGAAGAGAATTGAGCGCCACGCGGTTATCAAAGAAAAATTTCTCTTTATCCGATTGCGATACTTTTACATACACTTCCGCACAAACCCGCTTATAAGCGGCCTTTAACTCATCGCTCTTTTTGGCACGTTCCAAATCCTCACGTTGTTGTTGGGCTTGTCGGCGCGCATTAGCAGTATACGTTTTTACTTCGTCCGGCGTTAGACCCAGCTTTTTCATCAATCCTTTGGCTGCTGTTACGTCGCGGGGTTCATTGGTAAACAAATAAGACTTGCTGTACTGCTCTAAACTGGTATTGTCCACCGAGTAGAACCGCGAAAAATACGTAAAAGCACATTCCGAATGTTTATGTACCGGACCACGAGATTTTTCCGGCGGAATATAAGCGTCCGCTTCGCTTGCAATTTTTTTGCCGCAAATGGCGCAGACAAGTTCTGCAGATTTGGCCGGAGCGGGCGTTTCCGACGAAGTTGTAACCGGCGGCGTAGGTAATCCTTTTACCTGTGCACGCGGACGGCCCGCAAGCGCGGTTTCCGAAAATTGGTCCTTTGCCACCGGGGTTTCCGTCCGTTTTGCCGGACTTTTTGCAGCAGATTTAGACGCCGGGACAGAAACGCGCGGAGTTGCCGCAAGCGCGTCCAGAGAGGAAGCGGCCTTCGCCGACGCCAAAACCGGTTTCCGCGCAGGAAGAGGCAAATCAACGCCAGGCACGTCCACATGAATACCTTCGGTCAGGGCTTTGGCGCGAAGCTGGCTGTACGTCTGCGCGGGAGCGGCGGTTCTTTCGCGGTCGTAACCGTATTTTCGGGCATAAGCGGAAATTTGGCTTGTGCGTGCGCCCTTTTTTGCACAGCTGCTGTGCAGATACAGAGAATGGCCCCAGGATTTACTGAACACCTCTTCGTCCGCCGGAATCAACTGGTCACACACCACGCAGTGATGGGCCTGTTTGGCGACGGCATCCATTAAATGCCTTTCGAACGGTGTATACCCTGCCAAAACTTGCTGGTCATACAAAGGCGTTCCGGGCGCAATAGAGGC
>CALYRQ010000198.1 GCA_945483375.1 uncultured Elusimicrobia bacterium | reverse complement strand
TAATCAGCTCCCGGCGGCTAAAGTTTCTTTTTTATCAACCGCGCTGACGCAATAAATATAACCGCTGCCGTAACGGGCCGGCAGTTTGGCGTCACCCGTGCTTATCATGCAGGCCAGCGGGTTCGTTACCGGGGAAGAGGCACACTTGCCGCTTTTGCCGTTGCAAATCCAATACGTCATATACGTGTCCCTTTCCCAACCGTTATTGCCCAATAAACCGCAGCTGATTAAGCCCGTAGGGACGGAATAAGAACACGAAGTGGACGCCGTATCCTGCATTTGCCCGGAAACCGTGCTAAACGCCGGATGTTCAAAACGCATCCGCTGAACGGCGCCGGCCAGCGCTTCCGTACGCGTTTTGGCGGCCGCTACACGCGCATCCGCCGCGCTGTTTTTATAAGACGTAGTGGCAAACACGGCTAAAATACCGATAATCGTGGCCGCCACCAATAATTCCAAAAGAGTAAAACCTTTATTGTTTTTCATAGTAAAACCTTTGCTGCGCATTATTTAAGTATTGCGCAGATTTGGGCATTTGTCAAGATTAAGGGGTTAGGAACGCTTAATAGTGCCGTCCTCCATAAACTTCGCTTTCTCATACTGTCCACCCGTACTACTGGCAGAACCGAGCGACGGGTTCTGCATGCACACAATTACTTCCGAATTGTTACCGCAACAATTCGAGGAAGAAGCCTTTCCCTGCGGACACACATAAAAAGAAAACCCTTTATACGTATTCCCGCTGTCAAACGGAATGGGAGCCATATATTTGCGGCGGAAAAGTTCATAATTGGCATTGGAGGACGTAATTTCGTTAGCCGGCGCGGCTGTGGAGTTCCACGACGTGGTTACCTGTACTGGCGAAGATCCGGAAGGAAAAGAACCGGACGACATATCCGCACGCACCGCGCGCACGGCAGAACCCAAGTCGAGCAGTATGCCCTGCGCGGCCATATATTTGTTCTTTTCCTGCGTTTTTTTATAAGCTGGCAGCGCAAACGCCGCAACCGACACGGCAATCACCACTACAATTAACACCTCAAGCAGCGTAAAACCATTTTTTTTGTGCATAGTTTCCCCCTAGTTTCCGCCGATTTGCGAAAGTTTGAAAATAGGTAAGAAAATGGATGCCACAATAATACCGATGAGCGCACCCACGCCGCAAATCAAAATAGGGTCAATCACCGCGGAGAAGCGGGCGATAAACTGGTCCACGTTATCGGCGTAAAATTTAGACAGCGTGGCAATAATGCTGGGCAGCTTACCGGATTCTTCACCCATCAGCATCATTTCCGTCATGAGCCCGGGGAACACGCCCGTCGCGCGGAACGATTCGGAAATGGATTTACCGGCCGCCACTTCCGAACGGACATGTTTCAACGCGTTTTGGATGATGATGTTACTGTCAAACGATTCTTCGAGTACCAAGATGGCGTTCAAAATCGTCACACCACTTTTGAGCAGGGTGGACAGCGTGGAAAGCATGCGGTCGTAATAGATGTTCTTTAAGAAGTTGCCGAAAATCGGCATTGACAGCAAGAACGAGTGCCAGCGTTTTTTACCGTCCGCCGTTTTGATGTAAAAGCGGAATGCCACAAAGGCAAAAATAATGCTGAAGATAATCAAAATACCGTTGTTGATAAGAATGCTGGATACTTGCAACACAATGACCGTAATCAAAGGCAAATCAATATTAAAATCTTTAAAGATTTGCGCAAACGTTGGTACGATACCCAAAATGAAGTAAATAAGCACGCCTACGGACGCCAAACCCAAAATCGCCGGGTAGGTAATGGCCGTAATAATTTTACTCTTCATACCTTCCTGCGTTTTGGTGTAGAGCGAAATCTGCATCAGCGTTTCGGCCAGCTGGCCGCCCACTTCACCCGCTTGCACCAAGGAAAGCCAAATGTGGCTGAAGGTTTTGGGGTGGTGCGACAACGCCGTATGGAGCGACTGACCGCCCGCAATATCTTTGGCCACCTGGGTAAGCACGACGCCCAGCGTCGGGTTGGAAGCGTATTCGCCCAAGAGCGACACGGCGCGCACTAGCGGCACGCCGCCGGCAATCAGAGTGGAAAGCTGTTCGGCAAAGAACGCAAGCACGTGGCCCGGCACTTTTCCGCCGCGTTTGCGGGCTTTCCCGCCGCCGCCGAAAAGGCCGGAGGCTCCTTCTTTCACTTCCAGCACCAAGTAGCCTTTGTTTTGCAAGGCCAGAATGACTTTTTCTCTGTTGTCGGCCGAAACGGAACCCCGCAGGGTTTTCCCGCTGGCGTCACGAACCGTATATGTATATTTTTGCATAAACCCTCACTTCTTTTTAGGCAGATTATTCGTCCGCCGTCGTAATGCTTAAAATTTCATCTACCGTCGTCTGCCCGCGGATGACTTTACGCCACCCGTTGGCGCGCAGATTAAGCGCCCCGGAACGCACCGCGGCGCGTTTGAGTTCCACCAAGTCCTGCGTTTTATAAATAATGTTGCGCATCTCTTCAGACATGCGGTACACTTCGTAAATGGCGCGGCGGCCCATAAAGCCCGTGCCGAAGCA
>CALYRQ010000197.1 GCA_945483375.1 uncultured Elusimicrobia bacterium | reverse complement strand
GACGAAAAAGTATAACCGACAGACGTGTTATCAATAAAAAATTATAAAAACGGAAGGCGAAAATTACTGCGCCCCGGTTTTACCCGGGGCGTGCGCAAGAAGCAAATAAACGGGTAAGTTATTCGTGTACGATAACGGTCAAATCGTTACCGAGCAGTTGGTTAAAAGAGGTGGGCTCTTTCCAGTATTCGGCCAGTTTGGCGTCGGGCGACGCCTTAAACGCGCGGCGGATATCTTCCGGCTCTTTAAAATGCCGGAACAACAGGTTCGATTCTGCCAGCGCGGCGGGAACCGTCACCTGTACGACAAAAGATTTCCCGCCCACCAGCGCGGGCACGGAAGAAAGCTGGTGATAGGCCAAATGGTCAATTCCGCCATACACCACAATCAGTGCCTCCGGGTCGGCCTCGCGCAACACTTTAATACCTTTGGCAAAACCCCGGTTACGGAATTCCATTCCCACCAAAGACGTTACCACCTGCTCATATTCTTCTTCGGTAGGCATTTTGCGTCCTTTAGGGGTAGCCAGCCGGCAAAGCGCGCCTTCGCTTTCAAGCCCCAAAACGGGGATACCGGCTTCCACGGCCGCTATCACCACGGAGGAAGAGGCCACTATCTCGCTTATCTCCATATCCGCCAAATCGGCGGCTTCGCGCAAGCGTTCCTGGAGGACTTCTTGGGTATGAATCAAATCGTCGGTCGAGTAGTCCAAATCAAACGCGGCGGGCACCCCTTCGGCGGCCAAGTAAATGTTCCGGCCGGGATATACGGTCCGAAGAGATTTTACCAACGTAACAATTTCTTGCTGCACACGCGGCACGCCGTGAATCTCGCCGATATACAGCACTTCCGCGTCTTTCGGCAGTAACTCTGCATAAGGCACGCGGTTGTATACGCGGCTTTCAATCTTTTCCACCAGCAAAGGAGCTTGTTCCAAAAACAATTTTTCCTGCGCCACAAATAAATTCACCGCCTGATGCGTTAACAAATCGTTCCGGCGGGACAGTTTTGGGAAGGAGCTTGCCGACAAACGGTTAGAAGCAACCAACGCGCGCAGTTCGGGCCCGTATAGGGTAAGCGTACGGGCGGGAACAGATTTTAAAATCTGTTGTTCCGTGGCGCGCGCCACGCCGCGGGACACATTCTGCCCCAGTTTGATTACATTCTTTTGCGCCTGCGCCCACGAACACGCCAGCAACAAAACCAAAACGGCCATACCCACACGCTTCTTCATACGGTAAACTCCTTTACACGGTATATTTGTATGGTAGCGTTTTAAGACGGAAAAAAACAGGGTCCTTTGGTCCCGTTTTGGGGACCAAAAGGCCTAGATTACCTCGTAATCGCTGCGGGCAAATTCGCCGCGGCCGCCCAAAGCGCGAGGCCGGACGGGCGACGCAAACGTAAGCGCAAGCGCGTCGGCCAAATCCGGGCTTTTGCCACACCGCTCTTTTATTTTTTCCTTAGGTTCCAGGCGCAAGCGGCCGACTGCGTCATAATCATAACACACTTGGCACAAATCGGCTTTCAGTGCGCCGTCATCCGGCAACGCGCCGCCAGCGGCAATCCAGCGGGCCATTTCCCCCCACATTTCGGCGCGCTTATTGGCGTACTGGCCCGGACGGCTGGAAGCTCCGCCGAACGGGACTTCCGTTACGCTAAACCCCAGTTGGCGCAAACGGTCGATAACGCCGCCCCCGCATCCGGCGTCCACAAACACGGCATCAGGCCGGAACGATTCAATCTGCCCCGCCACCGCGGCGGCTAAAGCCATGTTGTCCATTTTGGCAAACACAAGCGGAGCATAAGCCTGCAGTCCGCGGCGCATAAAAATAACGCTCCGGTCGTCGCCAAAGCGGGCCGGGTCCACGCCAATAAGTTTCGGCGCGCCGGCGAGCTCGCCGGACGCGTAACGCCGGGTACAGGCGGCGGACACTTGATCAATGGGGATTAAGATATTTTCCGCGCTGGCGGTAAAATCGCACAGATATTCCTGCCGGAACACATGGGACGGTGTTTCCCGGCACAGCCGTTCCAGTTCCGCCGGAGCGATTACGCCGGATTCATCGGCCCGAAACACCCCCACCCACCATACGCCCGGTTCCGTTTGGGCGGCTTTGCGGGCGCGGTTGAAAAGTTCGTAAAACGCGTTTTGACCTTTTGGGGTGCCCATAAAAACAGCCCACCCCTCGCGCGAAAGAAGCATGGGTCGGACGATTTCAGTAAATACGTCCGGCTTGATTTGGGCGTATTCGTCCAGCACCACGCCGTCGGCGTACGTACCGCGCAGCGCGTCCGGGTTGTCGGCCCCGGTTACCCAAATACGCGCACCGCCGGGAAGACGGACGCACAGTTCGCTCTCGTGCACGCTGACCCCGGGCAGCGGCGCGGAAAAACGTTTTAAATAATCCCACGCAATCATCTTGGCTTGCTTTAGAAAAGGGGCAATATAAAAATAACGCGGATGAGATTTTGTGTTTTGCAGGGCTTTTTTCAGCAGGTGATTGACGGCGCAAACCGTCTTGCCCAATTGCCGGTGCGTAACCAACACGCAAAAG
>CALYRQ010000196.1 GCA_945483375.1 uncultured Elusimicrobia bacterium | reverse complement strand
CTCGGCCTGGACAGCTTGGACGCCGTGGAACTCATCATGCTTATCCAAAAGAAATACGGCATTACCATTGAAAACATGCAGCAGGGCCGCGAAATCTTTAAAGATTTGGGCACCCTGGCCGCTTACATCGAAAAAAACCGTAAAAAATAATGACCAAAACGCCCGTGGCCGGGTTCGGGTGCTTATGCGCCTGCGGAACCTCGGCGGAAACCTGTTTTGAAGGCGCGCTTACCGGGCGTGCGCGGTTTGACTTGCCCGGCGCACGAGTAAACAGCGCGTATGCAACATCCTACCCCGTATTTCTGGCGGCGGACGAAATTGCAAAAGCCTGCCCGGCGGGCGAAAGCCTCAGCCTGCATTACTTTTTAACCGCCGCGGACGAAGCGTTCTTCCACGCGGGCGTCTTTCCCGCCGAACTGGCCGCAAAAAAACGCGTGGGCGTGATTGTGGGAACGTCGGTCGACGCCTCTTTCCACTGTTTTGACCTCTATAAAAACAACCGCGCCGGAACCCCGCGCCCGGGCGACCCGCAAGAACTGGCACATTATTTTGCGTCTTCCACCGCCCTGGCCGCCAGCCGCCATTACGGCTTTAAAGGCCCCTTTCAAACAGTCGTCACCGCCTGCGCCAGCGGCACCGACGCCGTCGGCCTTGCGCGCAGCTGGATTTTATCCGGCCTGTGCGACGCGGTACTCTGCGGCGGAACGGACGAAATCAATTTAATCCCCTACGACGGTTTTACCCGCTTACTGATTGCCACCAAAGACCGTTGCCGCCCGTTCGATAAAAACCGCAATGGCATTAATATCGGCGAAGGCGCAGGCGCGCTCCTTTTAATGAACGAAGAAACCGCGCGCGAGTTTTCCGTCCGTCCCAAAGGTTATGTGCTGGGTTACGGCAACGCGTGCGACGGTTATCACCCTACCGCACCGGATCCGGAAGCCAAAGGCCTTAAAAAAGCCATCTCGTTTGCGTTAAAAGACGCGGGGCTCCCCGCGCAAGACTTGGCTTTTGTCAACGCGCACGCTACCGCCAGCCAAGCCAACGACGCGGCGGAAGCGGCGGCTTTTAATTCCCTTTTAAAACATGTTCCCGTGTGGGGCTCCAAAGGCGTTACAGGGCATACCCTGGGCGCGGCGGGCGCGGTGGAAGCCGTGTTGACCCTAACCGCCCTAAACAATAAAATCATTCCCCCCACGTTCGGCTTTCAGGAAACGGACGAAAACGTCGGTTTTGCGCCCGTTCAAACAAAAACACCGCTTACCAAACGGGCGGCCCTGTCCGACTCGCTCGCCTTCGGCGGCTGTAACGCGGCTTTAGTATTGGGAGCGGAGGATTATGATGGCTGATTTTTTTATTAACGGTTTTTCCGCTTTAACGGGCGATGCGGACGCCGCCTCTTTCGCGCCGTACTTCGAAGCGCGCCGCCTGCGCCGCATGGAAACTATCGCCAAAAATGCGCTTTTATGCTCGTGCCGGGCGTTTGAACAGGCCGGAATTGACATTCACGCCCCCAAAGAAACGGGATTAAGCGTAGCCGCCGGAGCGGGGTCCCTGGAAAGCACGTGCAAGTTTATGGACAGCATTATCGACGACGGGGACGAACTCTCCTCCCCCACCGCGTTCGCTGGCTCCGTACACAATTCGACGGGGCTTACGTTATCCGTATTTTTGCACTTAAACGGCCCGTGCGTTACGACAGGGCAATTCGATTTTTCGTTTGCCGGTGCGCTCCTCACCGCGCGCGAATTTTTAAAGCGCGGCTTATGCCGGGAAACCCTCGCGGCCGTGGCAGAAGACGTCAATCCGTCCGCCGCCCTGCTGGCCCCCAAAAACCCGGAACTTTTTTCACCCGTCCTGCGCGGTCCGCAAGGCCCGTTTACCCGCGCGGCGGCCGCGTTCGTCATTTCCGCCGAACCGACGGAAAACACGCGGTTTGCCGTAACCGATTTCCATTTTTCCTGCACGGACGCGCCCGCCGCTCCGTGTTCTTCATTCCCCTCCGCCGCCGCGTGCGCACTGGAAACGGCCGCCCGACTCCAAACGGGCAAACCGTTTGTCCTGCGCGACGTATTCGGCGGGGTGGAACTCAGGCTGGAGGCTGAACCGTATGTTAACGAGAAACGACATTAAACGCATGCTCGGAGATTTGCTCCGCACCGAACTCGCCCGCCACAAAGTGGACGCGCTGGCCGTTTTTGAAGCGGACGGGCTCGATGATATTTTCACCCGTATGCCGCAGGACTTACTGCAAAACGTTTTTGCAAAAGCCGCCGACGTATTCGGCTATGAATGCCGCGCGTTTTCCGGCCTGGAACTGATGACGGATTACGCATTTGCTTCGTACATAAAAACGGGAGGCGTCACGTTTTTAACTTCCGGCAGTACAGGTACGCCCAAAAAATGCTTTCATTCAAACGATATGATCCGCCAGGAAGCGTACGGCGTAAAATTTTTATTTCCCGAAGTAAAACGCATCATTTCCCTCGTTCCGGCGAGCCATTTGTACGGATTTACCTTTACGGTGGCCTTGCCGCATGCGTTAAACGTGCCCGTCGTTACGCTG
>CALYRQ010000195.1 GCA_945483375.1 uncultured Elusimicrobia bacterium | reverse complement strand
CATCAGTCTGCGGGTTGATTTGCTCCGCGCCCACCGTCGGCGTTAAATATAATTTGGCAAGCGCCTCCGCTACCATGTCTTTGGGGTACCCGCAAAGCGCCAGCGAATTAAACGCCGTCTTGCGTTTGTGCGCAAAGGCGGATAAAACCAGTTTCTTAAATTTCTTCCAAACTTCTTCCGAAGAAAAAACGGGTTCTTTGAGTCTTTCAAACGCCAGCACCGCGCTCTCCACTTTCGGCGGCGGATTGAAACTGCCGCGGCCCACTTTACAAATAGGGCTGATACGCGCGCGCAGCTGGCTGAACACGGAAAGCGGCCCGTAAAATTCTTCCCCCGCTTTGGCGCGGATACGCAGAGCCTGCTCTTTTTGAAACATAAACACCGCCGAAAAAAAGTGCGGCCAGCCAAGCACTTTATCCAAAATGTCGGCCGAGTCTATATACGGCAAATTGCTGACAAACTCCGTCGGCACGGACGGCAAAAGAGACAAATCAAAATCTAAAAAATTTTGCCGCGTGATCTTTACGTCAGCCTCTTTGGGCAAATGCGTTTGCAAATAAGAAACCATTTCCGGGTCAATTTCTACAAGCGTAAAATTTTTTTGTCCGCGCGCGATTAACCGTTCCGTCAGCGCACCTTTACCGGGGCCGATTTCCACCAAATTTTCCGCGCGGAGCAAGAGTGCGGCGTCTACAATTTGGTTGATTATCCCTTCGTTAACTAAAAAATGCTGTCCGTATTTTTGCATAAAATCCTCTGATTGAAAACGACAGATTCCCGAACCCTGCGGGCCGCCCCCTGCGGGCCGCCCCCTGCGGGTGGCCTGCAAGGTGCCGCCAACCTTCGGGAATGACGACAAGACAAGTAACGGGAATACCATGCCGTCCGCTACTGCGCCAATACTTTTAAATTCCGCGCCGCCGTTTTATTGGCGGGATCCGCCTCCAGCGCGCGGCGGTAATAATGTTGGGCGGAGCCGTCATCCCCCGCTATCACATTCGCCGTACCGAGGCCCAGCCAGGCAAGCGGATCGGACGACACGGAAGACGCCTCCAAAAATGAAGATTGCGCCGCCGCGGAATCCCCGCGCGCCAACCCGGCAAGCCCCATTAAAAGAGCGCAGATATTTCCCTTCGGGCATTCCGGGGCGAAATCCTGCAAATCTTCCGACGCTTCATCTACCAGTTTCAGCCAGTTTTTCCCCATCACCCACAGCCCCATATCGTTGCCTACGATACGCGGGTCATACACCGCTTTGGGGGCGGACGTATTGGCCGTCGTAAGCGCATGGGGCGAGGAAAAATCCGCCGTCCGTCCTTGAAGTGATAAATTCACGTTATACTTTCCGTCCCCCTGCGCCACGGCCTGGCGCACGCCGGAAATAAATTCGTCAATTTGCGTTTCGCGCGTTTTGGCGTCCGCCGGGGGCAAGGTAAACATCCGTTTAAATGAGCGCGAAGTTTGGGCGGAATTATCCAGTCCGCCCGAAGGCCGCAGCCGCTCATACGCCTGTTCAAACGAGTTTTGGGAAGACGATAAAGGCGATTTTGCCGTCGGCTCAAACTCCAGACCCACTTCCACATTTACTGCTTTGGACGGCGCCACTTTAGAAAGATTTTCTTTAAATTTTTCGATTTGCTTTTCGAATGATTCCGCCGTCCGACCGCTCGCACGATAGGCCGCATTTAACGCAAGCCCCTCCGCCTTAAAACGCGAAATGGAAAATGCTTCTTCCAGCGTTTCGCGCGCCTTGGCTTCATTCCCCGTGCGGACTAACAAAAACGCGTAGCGCAGACGCGCCACATAATCGCCCGGTTTGGTTTTAACGGCTTTTTTAAAGTATTTTAACGCTTCCTGCTGACGGCCCAATTTTTCGTACAAAGCTCCCAGGCTAAGCTGGGCGTCCTCGTACGCGGAAAACAGCCGTAACGCTTTTTTAAAAGAGGCTTCGGCCTGTTCGTCCCGCCCCAACGCTTCGTAGAGCGTACCTAATTGATAGTGATACAACGGCTCGCGCGGAGAAAGTTCAGTCGCACGGCGAAAGTGTTCGAGCGCTTTTTCCAAATTATTTTGGACGGCGTAAGTCGACCCCAAATTCATATTCGTATCAGCTTTGTCCGGGTCCAACTTATTGGCCGTCAAAAAGTATTCCTGCGCCCGTGTAACGTCACCTTTCCAACCAAAAGCAATGCCTAATAACTGGTACGCCATCGCACTATTGGGGGCCAGCCGCAACGCTTCGTTATATTCGGAAATGGCGTCATCCACCTTGCCCTCCCAGTACAGAGCCGCGCCAAACAGCAGGTGCGCCATCGGGTCCTTGGCGTTTTTGATAACGGCTTTGGCAAAACTGTTGGAGGCTTCCCGGTAGCGGGCCTGAGCCATTTCTCCTATGCCGCGGCGCATGTCAGACGCAGACTGGTCCTGCATGATTTGGTCCCACACGGTTTGCGAGTAATCGGTTTTAAGTTCCTGCTTACGGAAAGAAAAAGGAAATCCGGCCCGCGCGGGAACAGCCCACGCAGCGAGCAAACCTGCCGCCAATATTCCGGGGAGAATGCGTCTTAAAAGCATATGTATAT
>CALYRQ010000194.1 GCA_945483375.1 uncultured Elusimicrobia bacterium | reverse complement strand
TTGATAAAGTGGGACAACTCAAAGATTTGTGGAAACTCAAAAGCCAGATGGAAGAAATCAAAAAACGGTTGGACAATATGGTGATTAAGGTGGACAGCCCGCGCCATATGTTCCAGCTGACGATTTCCGGCTCGCAGGAAGTAAAAGAAGTAACGGTGGACGAAGCGCTTGTTAAAAACTTCGGCGCGGCTGAAATTGCCGAAGATATGAAGGCCGTTTTCAATAAAGCCGTGCGCGACAGCCAGGGTATGGCCGCCCAGGCGATGGGCAACTTCGGCATGCCGCAGGCGTAATTATGTACCGAAATAAAACGATTGCGGTGTTTGGCGTATCGGCGGACCCGGCCAAATACGGATATAAAATTTTTACCGTGCTTTTAAAAAGAAATATGCGTGTGTACGGCATTAACCCCAAGGGCGGCGAAGTGGCGGGCCAGCCCGTTTATGCGCGGTTGGCTGACGTGCCCGCCCGCGCGGATGTGGCCATTATGGTAATTCCGCCCTCCGCGCTTGTTCCCGCCGTGCAGCAGTGCATTGACGCGGGCGTAAAGGAAATCTGGTTCCAGCCGGGAGCGCAGTCGGACGACGCGTACGACCTAGCCGAAACCGCCGGAATCACGGCCGTAAACTCCTGCTTTATGGCTGATAACGGGCTTTGGTAGTTTTATGAAAATGCGCCGCCTGGGCCGTACGGACTTTTTTGTTTCCGCCGTGGGCCTGGGCGGCTGGCCGTTTGGCGGCGGTTACGACTGGGGCCCGGTGGACTCGGCGCAAGCCGAAAAAGCCGTGCTGGCCGCACTGGACGCTGGGATAAATCTGGTTGACACCGCGCCCGTGTACGGCGAAAGCGAAGCGTTTTTGGGGCGCGTTTTAAAAGGCCGCCGGAGCCAAATTGTTTTGGCCACCAAATGCGGCCTTGCCAAAAACGGCTCGTGGACCGACCACGATTTAAGCCCGCAAACGATTCGCCGCCAGCTGGACGAATCGCTCTCCCGCCTGCAAACGGATTATATTGATTTGTATCAAATCCATTACCCGGACCCGCAAATTCCGTTAGAAGAAGCCCTTTTAGAACTGGCGCGTCAAAAACAGGCGGGCAAAATCCGCCATATTGGACTGTGCAATATGACGGCGGAGGACGTCGCCCGTGCCGCGCGCGTAACCGAAATTGCCTCCGTGCAGAACGAGTATTCGCTTTTTCATCCGCAAAAAGGCGAAGCGGTTTTTAAAGCATGCCGGGAAGCGGAAGCGTCCTTTATTTCGTACGGCACATTATGCGGCGGCATTTTAAGCGGAAAATATAAAACCGCGCCCAATTTACGCCGCGCGGACGCGCGCAATTATTTTTATAAATGTTACCGCGCCGAGGCGTTTTTGCAGGCGCAGGAAACGGCGGAGCGCGTCAAACAACTGGCGGCGCATTTACAGGTTTCTCCGGCGGCGGTGGCCGTAGCGTGGGCGCTTTCAAACCAAACGGTTTCCTGCGCGCTGACGGGGGCGCGGACGGCGGAACAAATTTTGCAAAACGCGGCCGGAGCGGACGTAACGTTAACGCCGCAAGACTTGGCTTTTTTGGAGGGCAGATCATGCACGTGCACGAAATAGAATTTTATATTTTATCCGTACTTCCCAAACTGGGCGTAAACAAACTGCGCGAGTTGGCGCGGCTGGTGTATGAAATTTGCAAACGCGAACGTTGCTTGCCGCAGGACGTGCTGGTTCCCTCTAAAAATTTGACATTTGAATCGGCCAAAAAAACGCTTCTTATGCGGCGGTACCCCGTCAATTTTAAGACGGCGGAAAAGAGCCGTTTTTATCTGCCCAAACTGGAACTGGACGAAACCTTAAAAGCCGATTTAACGCCCCGCCCGTTTTACCCCAAAACCGTTTATATCGAAACTTCCGCCAAAGACAGCGAACTGGCCGCCCGCGTGCGCGCCGCGTTCCCGGAAGCGGAATTTAAAGCAACCGACGGCAAAACCCAAGTGGGCAGTCCCAATTTTTCCCGCCGCACGGAAACGCTGCTCATCCACAACGAAAAATACGACTTTTTAAAACCCTGCCCATGCAGTTGTTCGGCCGCGGGGTGCGGGTATAATTTGATTAATTTAGGTTTTGGGTGCCGCTTTGAATGTGAATACTGTTTTTTACAGCAGTACCAAAACCTGCACGCCGTTTTACTGCCCGCCAACGTGGATGAATTTTTGGCGAAAATCGACGGCGCAAAGTTTAACAAAGGGCCGTTTGACCGCCCGCGTATCGGTAGTGGCGAGTTTACCGATTCGCTCGTTTTTGACGATTTGACGCGTTACTCCCAAAAAATAGTTCCGTTCTTCCGCGCTCGTCCGCATTTGCAGTTTGAGTTTAAAACAAAAAGCGTCAATATCGGCGGTCTGTTGGAAGCGGGCGGCGCGGAAAATGTGGTGGCTTCGTGGTCGGTCAATTCGTCTAAAATCACAAATGAGGCCGAACATTTTACGCCCGATTTAACCGCGCGTCTGGCCGCCGCCTGCGAAACAGCCAAAGCGGGTTATCGCCTCGGTTTTCACTTTGATCCCGTGGTCATTTACGACGGGTACCAACAGGATTACGCCCGTAC
>CALYRQ010000193.1 GCA_945483375.1 uncultured Elusimicrobia bacterium | reverse complement strand
GGGTCCAAGCACGACACCACCAGCTGCGCTTTAAGCGGGGAAAGAAGCAAAATAGCCTCGTGCGTGGCCATAGCGGACAGCGCGCGGGCGGCGGCTTCGGGAGCCGCCTCGATAAATTTTTCGGTTATTGCGCCCGCAAGCGCGTGCATGGGAGTATTCATATATAAAAAATCCTTGAAAGTTTCCGCTTTTACGGCAATAATGTTATTATAATAAATAAAAAGCCCCAGGGCCAAAAAGCGAGGAATAATCCTATGTTTTTCGACAAACCTTTCCATCACCTAACGTTCCAGGACGTGGCCGAGTTCTGCCGCCGCGGCCTGCCCGAGGGCAAACAGCTGGATTATAAATACATGCTGCCCAAGAACCACGAAAAATTCGCCAAAACAATTGCGTCGTTCGCCAACGCGATGGGCGGAATCATCGTCGTGGGCGTGCAAGACGATAAAAACGATAAGCCCAAACCGCCGTTTACCGGCATTCCCTACCACGAAAAAATGCGTAACAGCATTGAAGATATTATCCAAACTCACATCGACCCGATTGTATTCGTGGATATTAACATCTGCGTGAACAAACCGGGGGACCGCATGTTCGTGCTGATTAACATCCCGCAAAGCAACTTAACGCCGCATTTAGTGGGCAAACTAAAACGCGCTTACATCCGCACCGGGCAAAGCAGCCGCCCGGAAACCATCGTCCATCCCGACAAACTGCCCTGGCTGTTGGACCACCGCCAAAAATCCGAACGCTTGCGCCACATTCTGTACGACAAAGCCGAAAGCCATTTTGACAATTACCTAAAAACCCGCGCCGCCAGCCCAGCAGGCGAAGCGGTGGCCACGCTGTCCGTCGTCCCGTTATACCCCGAGGAACCGCTGACCGATTATAAACATTTGCCCGCCTTGATAGCGGATTCGTCCACCCGCGCGCCGTACGGCGTCATGGCGGACCCGCAGTTCCCCCTCCTGCCGGTGCAGGACGGCGCGGCCGTTATTTCCAACAAACGCGGCATTTTAAAAATGACGGAATTTAACGCATACGGCCTGGTAATGAACAAGCAAATCGTATCATCGGAAGAAATGGTAAACGGGCACGCGGCCAAAACGGTACGGGTGGAAACGCTGGCCCAGAATTTGATGCTTTTTTTAATTACGGCGCGCAAATTTTTGGAAAAAATTTCTTTCGGCGGCCCGCTTTTATTCCGCTTTAAAATGAACAACACGCGCGCCCTGCGCGTACTCTTAGGCGGAAAACAAGCCACCGCACTGGAAGATTACCTGCGCTTGGAACGCGCGCTTACGCTGCCGCAGTTGCAAACGTCCCTGCCGGAAATTTGGGAAAATATCATGCACGAAACGGCTTGGTCTCTTGGATTACAAGCGAGTGAAAAAGAAATCCGCGCGCTGGGCGAAGAATTGCGTAAAGAGGCTGAATAATGAAGAAAGGATTTACGCTTATTGAACTGCTGGTCGTCATTTTAATTATCGGAATTTTGACGGCGGTGGCGCTGCCGTACTATTACAACGCAGTGGAGAACGCGCGCATTACGGAAGTGGTTGTGCTGTGGGGACACCATAAAAATTTTGCTTCCGGCCGGTATATGTCGCAAGAACAGGCAGACCGAATGACCAAACGGTTACAGGAAACAAAACTTAAAAAATTTACGGGCCGCGTGGTCTGCCGCCCGGACGCGCCGGAAAATACGCCGTGCTGGGAAGCCGTATTCACCCAGTTGGAAAGTAATCCGCACGCCGCGTACGAACTAACCACCACTAATAATTTTATGAGCCTTGCCTGCGTGCCGCTTAACGCCGCGGGGAAAGATTTTTGCCAAACGCAGGCTGAAGGCGGCCCGATCTCCATCGACGGGAAAGAAGCGTTTTTAATCCGCTAATCCGGCAGACAGTACGCCTTGGAAATGCCCGGATACCACCCGGCATACGCCCCGCATTCCACGCCGCCCAAACTTTGACATAACGACTTTGGCGTTTCGCCATCCGCATCCACCGGAAAGCAAATACGTTTGCCGGGCTGGATGGCGGCGTTATCCAACTGCCATTGCCAGCGGATACGGGAAGCTCCGGCGGTTTGCGCCATCACGATATAAAAATTGGGGTGACTAAAATTGCCGGCGGAAAGAGAATAATTTACACTCACGCCTCCGATGTTACACCACGCCGAAATACCGTTAACCGTGCAGGAAGACGGGAGAGAAACGTCCAGTGCGTCCCAATCCGTCGTATATTCGCCGGAAGACATATAATGGCGTTCTTCCGCGTCTTTGAGCGAACGGAGCAAGACCAAAATGTTGGCGTGGCGGCTTTTCAGCACGGCTTTTTGATATTGCGGCAGCGCTACGGAAGCCAAGATACCGATAATTAAAACAACGACTAATAATTCTATTAACGTAAAACCTTTCATAAATGTCATTCCCGAAAGTTTGGCGGCGCGCAGCGTTCGGGAATATCCTCCTTTTGAATAAAGACCAGCTCCCCGACAAAAACATTCGGGGATGACGTTAGTCAAATAAGCCGCCAAACCTGGAATTATTCCTATGTTATCAAAAAAAAAAAACAATACAACCCCTTGCCCGAAACAACAAAAAAGCGGAGGAAG
>CALYRQ010000192.1 GCA_945483375.1 uncultured Elusimicrobia bacterium | reverse complement strand
AGCCCTGGAATCTCGGGGCTCTTTTCTTGTATCATAAAGCATAGGCAAATGAGAAACTTTGATAAAAAAGTTGCATATTCCGCCAAAAACTGTTATAATAATTAGGTAGTAATTAACGGGCCTGTAGCTCAGCTGGGAGAGCGCCTGCATGGCATGCAGGAGGTCGCAAGTTCGATCCTTGTCAGGTCCACCATTTTGAAAATGTACCCCTGCTTATGCAGGGGTTTTTTGTTGGCGGAATTTTGCAATGCAGGCGCGATTCGCTCCGAAAAGCGCGGAGGGCGCAAGCCCAAGCCGGAACAGAATATAAGAAAGCCCCACCGAAGTGGGGGTTTTGTATTACATTCTGTGCAGGCGCGATTCGCTCCGAAAAGCGCGGAGGGCGCAAGCCCAAGCCGGAACCGAATATAAGAAAGCCCCACGGAAGTGGGGGTTTTTTATTACATTCGGTGCAGGCGCAGACCACTCCGAAAAACGCGGAGAACGCAAGCCCAAGCCGGAACAGAAAACGATATACCCCACTTAAAAGTGGGGGTTTTTATTGTATTTTGTGCAGGCGCGGGCTGCGGTCCCCCCGGGATACTATCGGCCTTCGCTCGTCACTCCCGAATGTAAAGCGGCGCATTGCAGGCCACCCGCAGGGTTCGGGAATCTTTCTGGGTTCACTTTCCGAATACTGCTTTTAAATCATCTGCCCAAACATTCCCCCCAATTTCATACAATAACCATATGAAATGGTATGAAGATAAAATTTTTTGGTGCATTTTCACGGCTCTGGCCACCGTTAAGTTAGCGGCGTTTACGTATATTTGTTTTTTCCATCCGGGAGGAGAAAGAATCTTCGCGCTGCCGGATTCGCTGGGGTACGTATATCCCGCCCAAACGCTCTTGCAGCAAGGGGCCCTGTGGGAAGCTGTTTCCGCCGCGCCCATGTTGCTGCGCACGCCGGGTTATCCGCTCTTTTTGGCGTTCGTACAGCTGATAACGGGAAGTATGACGTGGAGCGTTGCGCTGTGGCAAAACATTTTATCGCTCCTTATGCTGATACCCGTCTACTTATCGGCGGACAAACTGGCGGGCAGAAACGCCGCGCGCTGGGCCGTATTCTTTTGCGCCGCCAGCGTTTTATATTTTTCCATGGCGTTTGCCGTGCTGACGGAAACGTTATGCGCGTTTTTACTCGCGTGGTTTCTGCTTTTTATTATTCGGTTCTTCCAAACGCCGCGCACGCTTGACCTGCTCACATCCGCTTTATTTTTGGCGGCGGCTATTTATGTACGCCCTGCGGCCTACTATTTTATGCCGTTTTCCGCTCTCTTGCTTCTTTGTCTGGCGGCGGGCAAATTAATCCACTTTCCGTGGCCCAAAATTCTGCTTTATTTTCTCATTCCGCTCATGTTGATGGTAGGGAGCTGGCAGGTTAGAAACTTCTTGGCAACCGGATTTGGGGGATTTACTTCAGTCGGCGCTTTCAACCTTTATTTTTGGAATGAAGACTACGTCGCGCGCAAATACGGGATTACCGTATCAAAGGCGCACGAGGCGATGCAGGCGATGCTTCCGCCGGAATTTTCCTCCCAGCCGCCCGCGGAACAGGTAAAAATTTACAAAGCCCTGGCCGCGCCGCTCCTCCGCGAAAGTTTTCTATATAAACTTTCCCGCGCGCCCCTGTGGGCGGGAAAAACTTTACTGGGCACCAACTTCGCCCACACGGCGAGTTTGTTGGATATTTTCCCCCTCCAATCGGGCGAAGAAGCCCTCAACCACACGGGAACCCTCCCGGCCGGATGGCAAAAATCTCCGGCGTCCGTTATTTTATTTCTTTTATGCGCGGCGCAGGTCAGTGTAACCGTATTGCTGGGAGCCGCAGGTCTGTGGATTTTATGGAAAAAGAAACCGGCGGAAACATTCTTTCTACTGGTATACTGTTTGTATTTTTGGGGAATCGGATCGGTATTTTCCGGCGCGTACGCGCGTTTCCGCGCGCCGTTTGAATTTGTACTTTGCATAACGGCGGGAGTGTTTGCCGCACACTGGCCACAAAAACGCAAAAAAGCCTAAAGGCCGACGGCTAAACTGTCGATTAAAAAGGTAGGAAAGTTAAGCGTGGACATTTTTTCCAGCGTGACGGAAACGTCGTACGGTTCGCGCAGAAAGCGGAATGTATGCGCTTCCGTGTCCCACAGTCCGAACGAAGCGGCGGAATTGTTATCCCGCGGTTTCCCCACTGCGCCGGGATTTACCACATACCGCGCATCGGTGGAAAGACGGACGGTAACATCATCATTCTTGTTAATATAAACGGCGCATTTTTTGTCGTCACCTTTCATGTAAAAAGGCAAATGCGTGTGCCCGACAAAGCAAACATCTCCTTCCCACAATTTGTAATTGGCAAGAAACTGTGAGCAGCTGGAAAAGTATTCTTTAATCGGGTCCGAAGGAGTCCCGTGCACAACGGTAAAATTATGCTTTTGCACTTCGGCGGGGAGCGAAGTTAAATACCGGGTGGAACCTTCGCTGAGTTGTTTTTTATTATGGTCCAGAGCGATTTTGGCCCCGTAATTAAAGAAATTTTCAAGCTCCGGATCCACAAACACCGCGTCGTGATTTCCCATGACGCAGGCCAGCAGAGGAAGTGCTTTAATTGT
>CALYRQ010000191.1 GCA_945483375.1 uncultured Elusimicrobia bacterium | reverse complement strand
ATGTTAAGCGTACTGGAAATGAAAGGCTATATTTCCAAACCGGAAGGTTCCAACCGCTGGGAAATCCATTACGAAATGATTGACCAGGCCATCGAAGAACTCAGCAGTCTTCCGTACGACAAAACTTATCAGGAAGAAACATATGAAACCGTCTATAAATAACCTTTTTTTAGCCGTTCTGTTGGCCTGTTCTTTGGCCGCCTGCACGGACGACAAATCCCAAACCGCGCCCGCACCGGAAAAAACGCAGGAAACGGCGGCTCCCGCCAAACCGCAAGCCCCGGCCAAAGAGACGGCTCCGGCCGTGCAAAAGCCTGCCGTAAAGACCGCCCTGCAGCCGAAAAAGGACGTTACCTATACGGCCCAGCAGCTGGCGCAGCGGTTAAAAGAATGGGATAAAAAACTCAGCACCCTTTCCACGCAGTTTGAACAAACTACGTCTTACGACGGCGTACAGGTCAGCCGTTCGCGCGGCACGCTGTCTTATGACCGCGACCGCAACTTTTTGCGCCTGGATACGCTCACCCGTACGGGGGAAACCGAGCAGTCCGCCGTTACGGATAAAAAAGAAATTATCATTTTGGACGAAGCGGGCTCGCACGTTACCACGCTTTCCTGGACGGACTGGCAGCAAGGCCAGCCCAACCAGGCACTGTTTGATTTCGGCAATTACACCGCGCTCGTGGATAAACACAACGCGGCCGTAAAAAGCCAAACGCCGCAGGAAGCCGTCCTTGTATTAACGCCAAAAGAGGGGGAGGAATACGAACTGTATTTAACGCTTTCCAAGCAAGATTTTTTCCCCGCGGAAATTGCCATCAAGTCGGACCTGATGTTAACGAAAGCCGCTTTATCCGCCGCGCGCAAAAACGTGCCGCTGGCGGAAAACACCTTTGGAGGATTTTTTAAATGAAAATGACGCTCGCCAATAAAATTACGCTCACGCGCGCCGCGCTGTCCATCGTCATGTTTTTGTTCATTTTAATGCCGTGCGGCTGGGCGCGCCTGGTCGCCACGCTGATTTTTATTTTAGCCGCCAGCACGGACTGGGTGGACGGAAAAATCGCGCGCGAAACCAACACCATTACGCCCTTCGGTGCGATTGTGGACCCGTTTGTGGATAAAATTTTGGTGGCTGCGGCCTTCTTTGCGTTTGTAGGCATTAAAGAGCTGGACGTGCCGATTTGGGCCGTGTTCTTTATCCTCTTGCGCGAATTAATGGTTTCCACCCTGCGCGTAATCGCCGCGTTGGAAGGCAAAGTAATGGCGGCCGAGCGGTGGGGGAAATTTAAAACCGTTATCCAGATGACGGCCATCGGCATCATTTTCTTTGTGCTGGACGTTTATCATTTATCCCACCTGTTAACGGGCTGTGCGCGCGAAGCGTGCATATTCCTGTTTGTGTTACTCTGCAAAATCCCGTACGCCATCACGGCGATTGCGGCCGTGATTACGTGGATCAGCGCGGTATCCTATTTAAAGAACAACTGGGACCTCTTGAAAAAATCATGGAGTCTGCCGTGCAAATAATTTGGCGCGCCCTGGCCACGGGATGTTTTATCAGCTATCTGCCCGTCCTTGTGATTCCGTTTAAAAAGAATACGGGCGCGGGATTTTTGGGCACGCTCGTCGGGATTCCGCTGGTGCTTGTCATGCCCAAGGACCAAATGTTGTACAGCGTACTCATGCTGGCGTTTTGGGTATTTGCGGTAGTGGTATGCAAAAAAGTACAATTTAAAGGATTCACGGGGCATGATAATCCCAAAATCGTCATTGATGAAATTGCGGGTTATATTACCGCCATGGCGTTTTTGCCCCGCACGTGGCCGTACCTGCTGGCCGCATTTGGGCTGTTTCGAACGTTTGACACGTTAAAACCGTGGCTTGTAAAAACGTTCGACCGCATGGAAAATGCTTTCGGCGTGGTGTTTGACGACGTAGCGGCCGGCCTGATGGCAAACATTTTAATACAGATTTTTATTATATTTTTTGTTCGGGCGTAACACCCCAAGGAGATTAAAACATGGATTTTTCCAACATGACCAACCTGCGTGAATTGCTGGCCGCCGGCGGACCCGTACTGATTTTACTGTTACTCTTGTCCGTTTATTCCATTTCCGTAATTTTGGAGCGGTATTTTAAATTGCGTTCGGCCATTAATTTGTCCCGCAAGCTGATTGCATATTCCCGCCATCCGCTCCGCTCCGAAAACTACCAAAAAGTGGAAGAAGCCTGCAAAAAAGACGTCGTCAAAAATACGCCCGCGGCACAGCTTTTGTCCCGCCTGCTGGAAGAACGCAACCGCCCGCAGGCCGAACTTGAAAAACTGGCCAACAACGTAATCGATTGGGAAATTTCCAAACTCCAACGCCGCCTGACCGTGCTGGGCACGCTGGGCAGCATTACCCCGTTTATCGGGCTTTTCGGTACGGTTATCGGCGTTATGCACGCGTTTAAAGATTTGGCCACCAGCGCCGCCGCCAACGCGGGCGCGTCCGTCGTGGCCGCCGGTATTGCCGAGGCCTTAATCAACACCGCGGCCGGGCTGTTTGTAGCCATTCCGGCGGTTATCGCGTACAACTATTTCCTGTCTAAAACCAACTATTTCGGCAAGGAACTGGAAAATATCGCCGACGAAATTATCTTCCAGCGAAAGCGCGGGTAAACT
>CALYRQ010000190.1 GCA_945483375.1 uncultured Elusimicrobia bacterium | reverse complement strand
GCCCGTAAATTCCTGCACTTCCCGAAAATCTTTCAAACGCGGCGCGGCAGGATTGGGCCCCGTAAACAATACGCGGCTGAAAATGCCGTTCTCTTCATCCCGGCCCCATTGGGTGTCGTACAGCCAAACCAAAATATCTTCCGCTTCGTCTGCACGATCGTCAAACCATTCGTCCAGCCCGCGCCGGACGTTGGCTAGCGCCTTGTAAGTCTGCGAGGCAAGCACCAGCCAGTCATTCTGGACGGCGTCCGTCAGCCAGTCCGCAAAATCATCGCGCATGAAATCCATTTCTTCCGCCGTGGCCTGCAGAGACTCCCGGTCCTGCGGTGCGGCGTCGCGCCAAAAGCGTTTGAGCGGCGCGTCCGCGCCCGTTTCCGCGGTTACGTCTTTCCAAGCGGCCTCGCCCCGGCGTGCGGCGCGGGCCAGCTGGTCGAGTTCATAAATTTGCTGTACAACGGGGTTTACATAGGAACCGTCCGGATTCTTGGCCGAGCGGTACAATAAATTACGCACCCCGGCGTATTCTGGCGTGCCCCGTGCAGGGTAGCGTTTGTATTCGCCCAAATAGATTTTGAACGCCTGCAGCCATTCTTCCGGCGTGCGGCGTGTAACGCGTGCCTGGCCGCTCTGCCACAAGGTACGAATCTGCTCCGCCTGCGGCGTGGACGCCAGACGCGCGCGGTAGATTTGGTTCAGTGCGGCGCGCCCCAGGGAAATTTCTTCTTTTAATTCATCGGAAAGAGTTTCTCCTTTCGGGGCCTGCAAACGCGGCAAACAGCCTTGATGCGCGTCCATCCAAATTTGCAGTTCTTCCAAGATTTGGCCGGCTGTTTTGCGGCGCGACGCATTTTGAAACAGTGTTTTGATACGCTGTACGGCTTGGTTTTGCGCAGAAGCGGCGTTTTGCGTCAAAGCGCGCGCGGTATTGGCGAGGTGTTTTTCCTCCATTTCTTCCGGGGTCAGTTCGGATACAGATAAATAACGTCCATTCTTAACAATACTGGTGCGGGGCATGCGGCCCCCGTGCGCCGCAGACCACTCTTCCAACCGGGCCAGCGTCTGTTCCGGCGTATTGTAACGCCGGCCTTCTTCTTTTAATTGAATCAGCCGGGCGATGACGGGGTCGGACGGGTCCTTTGCCAGCTTGATGGCGTTACTTACGGCGGTGGCCAGAGCGGCTTCCTGTTTTTGGGCGGGCGTTAAGTCGGCCGCCGCAATACGGGTACCGTTTGAAAAGGAACTGCGGGGATATTCGCCGTTATGCTCAACCAGCCACAGGTTAAGTTCTTCCAGCCAATACTCGGGTGTTTTTTTACGTGTGCCCTGCTCGTAGCGGAATTTTAGGTGCAAAAGGACGGGGTCCGTGGTATCCTTGGCGTGCAAAACGGCCCATTTGATGCCGTTTGCCAGGTTTTGTTCTTCTTTTTGTTCCGGCGAAAGCTCCCCGGGTTTTAACACCCGTCCGTTTACGGAAAACTGGCGGCGCGGAAACTCGCCTCCGTGCGTCAAAAGCCAGGAGTCCAGCGTCAGCAGGCGCAAGTGGTTGGACAACGTAAACCCTTTTACCCCCGTCCCGCCGAAAATCTGTTTCCACTGGGATTGAGAAAGCGTTTGTCCCCGTTCCTGCAATAACCCTGCCAACTCTTGCGAAAAAATTTGACTGTAGTTCCATTCATCGGACCTGGCAGCCGTTTGTCCGTCCTTTTCAGTAAATAAGAACGCGTCGGTCTGCAAGAGGGCGTCTTCCAACGTACGGAGGTGTTCCGGCGTGAATTTGGGAGAAAGAGGTTCTTTCCAAGCGGGCGTAATGCGGGTAAAAAGCGTCCGCGCCGAAAGAGGTGTTAACTGCGGAAAAGCCAACGACTGCACGCGGGAAACCGAAACGGCCGGAATCCGCGCGGAGGGAGCCTTCGCCATTTGGCGCACTATTTTTGTTTTTTGCGTCCAGGCGGGCAGACACACAAAAAGGATAAACAAAAAAAGAAAAATGTTTTTTGCCATACTTATATAATAGCTAAATCAGCTCCGTTATACGAGGGCCAAAGGGCCTAATTTCTCCTGGGACCGTCTGCAAAAGAACGCCCGCCGGGGGGTGGCGGCGGGCGCGGGTGTTCTCTTGTAGGAGGTTAGAAACACGCTTTAAATCTCTTCGGCAAGGCCCAGTTCCACGGCCTGTTTGTAGGGAGCGTTGTCCACATCCAAATCCGTTAAGGTAAGGAAGTGGGCAAATTCGCGGCTAATCCAGGAGAACTCCCGGTCTAAGCGCTGTTTTTTTAGCGTTTGCACCATCAACGTTTCGCTTCTTTTCGTTTTCATAGGGGCGTCCTCCTGTTGTAAATTTATGCTTTCCATAGTAACAGAATAGCGTTTTAAGGGAGAAAAAAACAGGGTCGTTTGGCCCATAGGCCCGGGAAATTTGGACCCATTCCCCGCACGAACTTGGGCCCAGTTTTTATATAACCCGCAGACCCAACGCTTTTTGGGCCTTTGGACCTATACTTTCCAATTTGATATACTGCTTATATGACGGAGGCGCAACCTATTTTAGCCCGCGCTTTGCGGCGGGAAGAACTGTCAAAAGCGGATATTACGGCCCTTCTTTCCATTCAGAAGCCGGCCCCGCTGTTTGCCGCGGCCGACCGGGTGCGCCGGGAGTTTGTGGGCGATGCAGTCTATCTGCGCGCGCTGATTGAATTTTCCAATTATTGTAA
>CALYRQ010000189.1 GCA_945483375.1 uncultured Elusimicrobia bacterium | reverse complement strand
CGACAAAAACGCAGAAGAACAGTTTAAAAAAATCAACGAGGCTTTTTCCGTCCTGTCCGACCCGCAAAAAAAACGCATGTACGACCAGTACGGCCACGAAGGCGTAAACGGCGCGGGCGGCTTCGGCGGTTTTAACGCCAGCGGATTTGGCGACATCAACGATATTTTCGGTTCCGTATTCGGCGATATTTTTGGCGGCGGATTCGGCCGCGGCGCAAGAGGCGGCGCTCCGCGCGCTGTCCGCGGCGAAGATTTAAAATTAGACGTTACCCTCACGCTGGAAGAAGCATTCTCCGGCAAAGAAGTGCCCGTGGAATATACGCGTTTGGACAACTGTTCCGACTGTGACGGTTCCGGCGCGGCCCCCGGCAGCAAACGCAAAACGTGTACTTCCTGCCATGGAACGGGTACGGTAACGTATTCGCAGGGATTTTTCAGTATGCGCCAGGTCTGCCCCGACTGCGGCGGCAAAGGGACCGTGGTGGAAAAACCGTGTTCCGCCTGCCGCGGGAGCGGTACCAAACGCGTGAAAGAAAAAATCACCGTCAAAATCCCCTCCGGCGTCCGCACCGGGATTACGCTGCGCGTTTCTAACGGCGGCGACATCGGCCAGAACGGCGGCGGATTCGGCGACCTGTACGTAGAAGTGCGCGTGAAAGAACATAAAATTTTCCGCCGCGAAGGCGATGATTTGGCCCTGGATGCGCAAATTACGTATCCGCAGGCGGTGCTCGGCGGAAGCATTAAAGTGCCCACCATTGAAGGCAAAGAGGTGGAGCTGGATATCCCGAAAGGAACGCAGTTTGGTTCCGTGCTGAAGATGCAGGGCAACGGGATGCCGCGCTTGGGCAAAAAAGGCTTTGGGGATTTGCTCGTCAACGTAAAAATTGAGGTTCCTAAAAAACCGACGGCCCGCCAAAAGGAACTTTTGGAAGAGCTGGCCAAAGAAACGGGCGGCAAAAAGAGTTTCTTTAAAGAATTGTTTTCGTAAGAAAAACGCGATAAAAAAGAACGGGACAAGGATTTTTCCTTGTCCCGTTTTTTGTAAAACTTAGCGTATCATTCCGCCGCCCAGTACTATGTCGTCTTGATATAACACGGCGGACTGCCCGGCGGTAATGGACATTTGCGGTTCCTCAAATTTGGCCTCTATGGAACCGTCTTCCCGCACCGTCACGCGCGCTTTAGCGGGATGGTGCAAATTGCGGATTTTGATTGCGCAGCCGAACTCTTCCGCCGGCGGTTCGCCCGCCACCCAGCTGATGTTCTCCGCCGTCAGCGTATCCGAATACAAATCCGCTTTCGGGCCGATAATAACCCGGTTTTTTTCGGCGTCTATATCCACTACATACATAGGCGTGGCAAAGCCGCTAATGCCTAACCCTTTGCGTTTGCCGATGGTGTAGCCCCAAACGCCGTTGTGGCGCGCCACTTTTTTGCCGTCTTTGGTGACGATGTCGCCTGGCTTGTTGGGGAAGTTCAACAGGTCGTTGTAGTCGCCGCAGTAAAAATCCTGGCTGTCCTCTTTATCGGCTACCGCCAAGCCCGCGCGGCGCGCGATTTCGCGGATTTCCGGCTTTGTTTTTTCGCCCAGCGGAAACAGCACGCTTGCCAGTTGGGGCTGTTTTAAGCGGTGTAAAAAATAGCTTTGGTCGCGCGATAAATCCACCGCTTTTTTAAGCAGGTATTTGCCGGAAGATTCATCCAACGCCACGCGCGCATAGTGCCCGGTGGCGAACTTGTCAAACGCTACGCCCTGCTTGGCGGCGGCCGACGGCAGCACGCCGAATTTAATCAGGCTGTTGCACAGTACGCACGGGTTGGGGGTGCGTCCGCAGGCGTATTCCAGGCGGAAGTTATCCAGCACCGTTTGGCGGTATTCGCGGCGGCAGTCCACGACAATGTGTTTGATGCCGATTTTCTCCGCAATTTGGAGAACTTCCTCCAAATCTTCTTTTTCCGGGGATAAACACGCGTTTTTTTGGTAGGCCCCTTTCGGGACGGGCAGAGAAGGGTCCCACACCTGCATGGTCGCGCCGATGACGCGGTACCCCTGCTCTTTTAACATCACGGCCGCGGCCGCGGAGTCCACTCCGCCGCTCAGGCCCACTAATACGGTCTCTTTTTCCATCATAACCTCGTAATGTGAAATTGTACTTAAGGTTGAAAGCCAAAAGGACGGTAATATTGTAGTATTTTCCGGCAAAACTTTGCCACCGGTAAAAAATCCCCCGGTTTTAAACCGGGGGACTGTTTACGAAAGTTTATTTTCTTTGGAGGGAGCCGTTTTATTTTGCGGCTGGTTGACCGAAATATGCGCGTACAATTTGCGCACGGACGGATAGATTTTTTTGAACGCGGCCACGCAACGCGGGTCGAACGAGTGGCCGGATTCCTTTAAAATATATTCGTAGGCTTCGTCGGTCGGCCAGGCTTTTTTGTATACGCGGAACACGCACAGCGCGTCAAACACGTCGGCCACCGTTACAATGCGGGCCTCTATCGGGATTTCTTCTTCTTTGAGCCCTTTGGGGTAGCCGGAACCGTTCCATTTTTCGTGGTGGTACAGGCTCATTTTGTGCGCGATTTTGAGTACTTTGGAGTGCGCCCCTTCCAAAATCCGCCCGCCGTAGACGGTGTGGGATTTCATGATTTCAAATTCTTCGGGCGTCAGTTTGCCGGGTTTAAGCAGAATGTTGTCGGCCAGCGCCACTTTGCCGATGTCG
>CALYRQ010000188.1 GCA_945483375.1 uncultured Elusimicrobia bacterium | reverse complement strand
AAAGCTATCCAAAACAAAAACGCCATCCAGGGAGTTCCCACCGGGCTCGACGCCTTTGACCACCGCACGGGGGGGTTACGCAAATCTGACCTCATTATTTTGGGCGCGCGTCCCAGCCAGGGTAAAACCGCGTTGGCGCTCAACATCGCGCATCACGCGTGCGTGGAATGCAAAATCCCGGTAGCATTTTTCTCTCTGGAAATGGGTAAGCATAGTATTTTTGAACGTATGCTCGGCGCGGCGGCGATGGTGGAAATCCACAAACTGCGTACGGGTTGGTTCGACCGCAGTAAATGGGCCGACCTGACGCGTGAACTGGGCCGCCTGGCTTCCGCTCCTTTCTTTATTGACGATACGTCCGGCATTTCCATTACCGAACTGCGTATGCGTTCGCGCCGTTTGGCCTCGGAACTTAAAAAGCAGGGTAAAGAACTGGGCTTAATTGTTATTGATTACTTGCAATTAATCCGCGGCGGTGAACGCCGGGTGGAAAGCCGCCAGCAGGAAGTGTCCGAAATTTCCCGCATGCTTAAAGATTTGGCGCGTACCTTAAACGTGCCGGTGCTTGCTTTGTCCCAGCTCAGCCGTAAGAACGAGGACAAATCCCGCTCTGACAACAAACCCCAGCTTTCTGACTTGCGCGAATCCGGCTCCATCGAGCAGGACGCCGACGTGGTGGCTCTCATCCACCGCGACTGGTATTATAAACGCGACGACGAATCTCTCAAAAACAAAGCCACGCTGATTATCGCCAAACAGCGTAACGGCCCGGTGGGGGACATCGACCTTGCGTTCTTCGGCGAATACGCGCTGTTTACCAACCCCGCGCCGGAACATATGGAAGTCGCCCAGGATATGGGCGGCAATACGGTGATGATTCCGGAGTAACGTATGACCATGCCGATTTTACGCCCTACCGTTGCCGAAGTGGATTTGAAAAAAATGGCCCGCAATTTGCACAAAGTGCGCGAGCGGGTGGGGAACGTCAAGATTTTAACGCTGTTAAAAGCCAACGCGTACGGTCACGGAGCCGTGCCCGTGGGGCTTTATTTGCAGGAAAACAGCTTGTGCGATTTTTTTGGCGTAGCGTCGGTGGAAGAAGGCCTTGCACTGCGCGAGGCGGGCGTTACGCTTCCCGTCTTGGTGCTTGGCAGTATTTATCCGTTTGAAGCGTTTGAGTACGCCATTAAAAACGATTTGGCGATTACCATCGCCAGCCAGGCTGCGGCGTCCGCGGTGTGCGAAATTGCCGCCAAAGTGGGCAAAAAGGCGCTCTGCCACGTCAAACAGGATACGGGTATGGGTCGCATCGGCACCCGCCGGGCCAATGTATTCGGCGTAATTGAAACGCTTGCCAAAAACCCGAACGTAATTTTGGACGGTCTCTATACCCATTTGTCCAGCGCGGATACGGACCCGGTTTTTACCGAGGAGCAGGTGGGCTATTTCCGCGATACGCTGACGAACGTCAAACTCCACGGGATTCACATTAATCATGTGCACATGGCCGCTTCGCCCGGTGTGGCGGCGCGGACGGATATTTATTTTGACATGGTGCGCCCCGGTCACGCGGCGTTTGGACTGGACGAGGGGTACGAACCCGTTTTGTCTTTTAAAACGCGCGTGGTGTACGTAAAAGACGTGCCCGCCGGAAGCAGTATCAGCTACGGGCGCAGTTTTATCGCCCAAAAAGCGATGAAGGTGGCCACGCTCCCGGTTGGATACGGGGACGGATATTTGCGGGCGTTTTCCAACAAGGCCGAAGTGCTGATTAAAGGCAAACGCCGCCGTGTGTTGGGCAACGTCACTATGGATATGATGATGGTGGATATTACGGACGCGCCGGAAGTGTCCGTCGGCGACGAAGCCGTTTTGGCGGGACGCCAGGGGGACGAGGAAATCACCTGGGCGGAACTTGCCCAAAAAGCCGGCACCATTGATTACGAACTGTGCACGCTCCTTATGCCGCGCGTGCCGAGGATTTATAAAAAATAATGTTTACCGCAATCGGCAAATTTATGACCAAAATGTTTACCCAGGTGGGCGGAGCGGCCGCGATGGTGCGCTCGTCCGTGTTCTGGTTTACGCATTCCCGGTTTGAATTTCACCAGGCGGCGCAGCAGAGCGTAACCATCGGTGTGGAATCGTTGGGCGTAACGGCGCTGACGAGCTTGTTTACAGGGATGGTGCTAGCGCTTCAGGCGGGTAACACGATTGGTAACATTTTCGGCGAACCGATTTTTGTAGGTACGATTGTTACGTTTTCACTCATTCGCGAGCTGGGACCCGTGCTGACGGCGGTGGTTGTTTCCGGCCGTGCGGGCGCGGCGGTGACGGCGCAAATCGGCACCATGGCCGTTACGGAACAGATTGACGCTCTCTATACTTTAGGCACCAACCCGATCCGCTATTTGGTTATTCCGCGCATGTTTGGGTTTCTTCTCACTATGCCCGTTCTTACGCTCTTTTCCAACCTGTTTGGTGTAATCGGTGGGTATTTGGTGGCAATGTACGCCCTGGGCGTGCCCGGCGAAGTGTATATGACCGATATCACTACGTTTATGGACGTGGACGACTTTTTGCACGGATTTATCAAATCGTTTGCGTTTGCGTTTATGGTGGCCACGGTGTGCTGTTATAAAGGTATCAGTACGCGCGGCGGCGCGGAAGGGGTGGGTAAATCCACCACCGGCGCGGTGGTTACCACCATTGTGCTTATTTTAGTGTTGGACTATTTTTTAAC
>CALYRQ010000187.1 GCA_945483375.1 uncultured Elusimicrobia bacterium | reverse complement strand
ATTTGCATTCATCCCCGCGTTTACACACGGGGTACTCTGTTAGGTATAAATAGACGGTGCTTATCACCCCCCGCCTGTCTGCAGGCCTCCAGCGGCCGGGCTCGCCGCACCGCGCCAAAAATTCTATAATTTACGTATGAAGGAAAAAATCCATAAAACAAACGCCGCACGCCAGCTGGACGAACTCAACATCCCGTACGAACTCATCCCGTATCAAGTGGACGAGGAAGATTTAAGCGCCGCGCACGTGGCCGCCAGCTTGGGCCAAAACATCGACCAAGTATATAAAACGCTCGTTTTGCGCGGGGATAAAACAGGGCTTTTTGTGTGCGTCATTCCCGGGGCGGCGGAGCTGGATTTAAAAGCCGCCGCACGCGCAAGCGGCAACAAATCGTGCGAAATGCTGCACGTAAAAGAACTCTTCCCGCTGACGGGCTACATCCGCGGCGGCTGTTCCCCGCTGGGCATGAAAAAGCATTTCCCCACTTTTATCCACGAAGACTGTATTTTGTGGGATTACATTTACATCAGCGCGGGCGTCCGCGGTCTGCAAATAAAAATTAGCCCAAACGACCTCTTACAAGCCGCCGGAGCCCAAACTGCCGCCCTCTGCCGCTGACGCGCCCTTCTACTCTATTTTTACCCTTGCCGTTTTTTGCCCCGCGCCTATACTATCTGTATACAACTACGCCAAAGGGGGGTGCGTTATGTATGCAAGCGTGTGGAAGCGTTTTTTTGCTTTCTTAATTGATGCGGCCGTATTTGCCGTGATTTTTTGGATTCTGTCCCAAATGCTCAGCGGGGCCACCGTTCCGCTGGTGCTTTTGGTAATCATTTGGCTGTATTATGCGCTACTCGAAAGCTCGCCGCTGCAAGCGAGTTTAGGCAAAATCATCATGAACATCAAAGTGGTGGACCGCCGCGGACGCCGCCTGACGTTTTGGCAGGCCACGGAGCGCATTTTATCCAAACTGATTACGAACATTACGTTTTATTTCGGCTTTTTTATCGCCGCGTTTGACAAGAAAAAACGGACGCTGCACGACCGCGTCAGCCACAGCGCGGTCATCGCCAAAAACGCCGACTTCAACCCGGACCTGGATGAGGAAGAAGAAGCGGAAGAAGCCTCGCTCACACTGATAACCGTGGTTTCCATTTTGCTGGCGCTTGCGTTTGTAACCATGCTCTTGGGGCTGGTGGCGTTGCCGCAATACCAGCGCACGGAACGCCATATTCAGCTTTCACGCGTACTGACGTCTTTGGGTCAAGCGGCGCACCAACAGCAAAAAGACGCGTCTTTGCCGGGGGCGGACCCGCGCGCATGGCAGAGTGAATACAACGGATGTAAAAAAATCAATCCGCAAAAGTTAAGCTGTAAAGGGTACGAACTGGTGTTAGAACCGGGCGGCGTAACGGCGCAGGCGCGCTCAAACGGAATGGATATTTTGTATTCGCTGTATTACTCGTTTGACGGCGGGCCGGTAACCTGTCAGTCTGACACAGCGCCCGGCCGGGAATTATGCGCTTCGTTTACAGGGGCTAAATAACCGAAAAAAATCCTCCGCCAAAGCGGAGGATTTTTTATGAACCTAAATGTTATTCGCCAGGAGCATAATAGACGGTAGTCTTTTTTTCGTCCCGCGCCACGGCGCTGAGCTTATACCGTTCCCCGTTCACGCCGATTTTAAAACCTTTGGGCGAAAGCACTTTTTGCGTATCGCGCTGGAATTGAACCGGGTCCCCGGACAGAAGAGATAAGCGCAACAAATCGTTGGTATACCGGCCATAACGCGTGTAGTGGGCTTCTTCCAAAAGCGCGATTTTTACCAAATGTTTGCGCGCCTGGTCGACGTAATACTTTTGAATCAGCGACCCGCCACCAAAAAACTGCGAGTACGCCGTCCACGCAAAAGCGGCCAAAAGCACGCCGCCTAAGAACCGCACGACGGTGCGTTCCACCCACGATTTTTCGCGGATTTGCACCACCACACTGCCGCTTAAAAAATCCTGCAGGGCGCGGTGGCGGTCGTCAAAAAACGCCACCAAAAATCCGCACATAAAAAGCGCCGCGCTGATGTAGTAGCCAACCGCGCGCACAAACGCCTGCGGAATGGAAAGCGGACCGCTTAAATCTTTTTTTACCACGGCAATACCCACCAAACTCTTGCCGAGGGTCACGCGGTCGCCGCTGGATAAAATGGTTTCGTACAAAATAAATGCACCGTTAATACCGGCCAAAATGGCGATAAGCCCCCCCAGTTCCAGGCTGGGACCCAATAGTTTAATCACCAGCGCGGCAATCAGCTGCGCTGGGATAAACACCACGCCATAATCAATCAACAAAGCGACGAAGCGTTCCGTCACCGTCGCGTATACCACCTGCGGTTTTTCCGCGCCCGCGGGTTTTGCCGCGGCTACTTCCGGCTCCATGATATTGATACGTTGTTCGGTCATAAACAAAAATCCTCGTATTTTATTATAACAAGTTTTTTTACGCGCAAATAAAAACATTTTCCGCTTTGAGGCATTTTATTAACAGGATAAAGGCCTGCAAAACAACAACAGCAACACAAAACGCTCTTTATAAACAGGACGAGGGGCGGGTATCAAATAAGGAAACGGATTTTATGGGGTATGGGTTGTTATTTATTCGCGTACGCCATTCCTAAAACAGTGTAACTTCAGTAGTCAACAGAGCGCGGACAATCTCCGCGGCCTGGAAGGCCTTGACCCGTTTTTTTTTTTTGA
>CALYRQ010000186.1 GCA_945483375.1 uncultured Elusimicrobia bacterium | reverse complement strand
TTTCCTCCTTTCCTCAGAGGGGAGGATATTCCTTCTCAAAGGAAAAGGTGGGAAGATATTTCCGGATGTGAGATTCTAAATAAAGTGGCTGAAGGCGGCATGGGGGCCGTATATAAAGCGCGCCATAAAGCGCTCAACCGCATTGTATGCGTCAAAATCCTAAGCCCCGCCCTCGCCAACGACAAAAAAGCCGTAGAGCTCTTTTTGACCGAAGCCCGCGCTATTGCGGAATTAGACCACCCCAACATCGTTAACGTATACAACGTCGGTAAAGAGAAAGGGTATTATTTTATCGTCATGTCCTATATTGAAGGGCAGACGCTTTCCATGATGCTCAAAAAAAACCGCGTGCTTCCCATCGGTGTCGTGTTGGATTTATTTGAAGGCGTACTGCTGGGCCTCAACGCCGCGCACGAAAAAGGCATCATCCACCGCGATATCAAACCCTCTAACATTATTGTTACGCCGCAGGGCCAGGCCAAACTGCTGGACTTCGGTATCGCCAAAAAAGTGGATAAAGAAAAAGGCTCCACCAAAACCACCGAACTGGCCGGGACGGCTTACTTTATCGCGCCCGAGCAGGCCCTGGGCCGCGATTTGGACACCCGCGCAGATTTGTACTCCATCGGCGCCAGCCTGTACTATGTGGTCACGGGTCAGTTTCCGTACAACGGTAAAAACACGATTGACATCATTCAAAAACACATCAACGACCCGGTGCCCGATCCGGCTAAAATCCGTAAAGACATTCCGGGCTGGCTCTCACTCGCCATCCAAAAATTGATGAGCAAAAACCCGGATGACCGCTTTCAAACCGCCAAAGAAATCCACGACCATTTGAAAAAAATGCGCGCGGAAGACATGCTCCGCATCAACACGCATTCCGGCCGCACGATTGACCTGGGGGAAGACTCGTCGCTTAAAATCGTAAAAGACGACAAAACCACCACCGAATCCATTAAACGCCAGCGTGTAAAAGACCGCGAAGACTTCGGCCGCCCGGTAACGGCGTCCGCCGCCAAACTGCCGCAAATGCCGAGCCTGGATTCTATCGGCGCCGACCCCGCGTCCCGGCCGGCGGCTCCGCGCCCGTCCGTACAAATGATGGACGCTTCCGCCGTCAAACCCGTAGACGTGTTTATGCCCGCCAAAAAAACCGCGGGCCGCGGCGTAGCCGGGAAAACGGCCGAAGTAATGGGCAACGGTCTTAAAACGATACTCAAAATGGCCGTATTTGTACCGCTGTTTATGGCGTTTGCCGGAGCGGTAACGTATTTGTTCTACTCGCTGGGCAAAGTGTCCTCGGTCCATATTTCCGAAAATGCGGGCCTGCTGCATAACTTAATCGCCCCGTTTATCGCTTCCCAGTACGAACCCAACCAGCTGATGCTGACGGGGCTGGCGGCCGTGGCGCTTGCACTGATTTTTGCCTCTTCCGCCTTAAAAGCGTTTTCGCGCTCCACCACCACGCTTTTGGTGCTGTCGTTTGTATCGTACCTGGCGGGCCTGTTTACGCCCAACGCGCCGTTTATGGAGCTTGCCCACGTCGGAGAGTTCCTTTTCACGCCGGAATATTATTTGTGCTTTCTGACATTTGCCCTGGCGTGGGCGATATCACTTAGCTGGACGCTCAACCGTTCCGTATCCCAGGGGATTTTAGGGGCGGTGCTGGTGGCGGTCTCGATGGTAATGGCGTATTTGGCTTCCCACTTGACGATGGCCCCCAACACTTCCGTTTTGTTTATAAAGCTGATGTTCTACGCAGCCTTGTTCTGCGGACTGGCGGCGGCCTACTATTTGACCTCCCGCCAGGAAAAAGATTCCATTCTGGCCCCGTTCACGCTGACGCTTTTGGGCGTGCTGGGCGTATGGGCTTACACCACTTCGGGCCTGGCGGGCAACATCAACAGCACGTTGGATATGTTCATCAACCGCATGGAGGTTAAATCTTCCAGCGCGTCGGCCGCCACCGCCCGCGTGGAAGAAGCACTGGGCTTACACAGCAACCGCCGGTTCTTCGCCCATTTTGACCGCACGACCGAACTGACTTCCAAAACCCCCGAAGAATTAAACGAATTTTTCGAAGCGCAAACCCACCGTATCGCGCCCGGACTGATGACGGAAGAAACAAAACCGCTTTTCTTCAACTTTTTGGGCCGTTACTACCAGGGGGGAGAAAGCAAAATGCGGCTGGCCGTATGGGATTACGCGCTCAGCTTCCCCATCAAAAATTTTAATAAAAACGCGCAAACCAATAACGCGTATTTCTTCCTGCTGGCCCTGTTGTACGCCTTTGGAACGCTGGGATGCGCGGGAACAATCTTTTTCGGAGACGAGTTATGAGCAGCTTCGATATTGAATTTGCAGCAGTGACTGACATCGGCAAAATCCGCGAGAAAAACGAAGACAACGTCCTTATTTCCTCCGATTTGGGCCTTGGCGTGGTAGCCGACGGTATGGGCGGCCACAGTGCGGGGGAAATCGCCAGCAACATCGCGGTTTCCGTATTGGCCGAAACAGTGCGTAAAGTAAATAACGGACAGTTAAAAATTCCGCAGACGTTTCTGCCCAAACTCGACGAAACCGAACGCAAAATTTTAATGGCAGCCAACTTGGCCAACGCCGCCATTTACTCTACGGCCCAATCTTCCGACATTTACAAAATGATGGGCACCACGCTTACCGGCGTTATTTTTGACAAAGATTTCGCCACCGCCGTCCACGTGGGGGATTCCCGCCTGTATCTGTTCC
>CALYRQ010000185.1 GCA_945483375.1 uncultured Elusimicrobia bacterium | reverse complement strand
GGCAAAACCGTACAAAAAAGAGTAAAAAAATGAAAAATACGTTCCACCGCTTTTTTATGACCACCAATATTTCCGTGCTATCTATTAAACGCATGGAAAATTCCGTCATTATGTATAAAAAAAGCGGGGGAGTTTGTGTAAAATAATCTGATTTTTTATTTTTATCATACAAAACCCGCTTCCATAAAAGGATCGGGTTTTTTTGTGGGTAAAGAAAGTTAAACGAAAAGGAATAAATATGAAAAAAATAACGGCCGTACTCGTCATCTTCAGTTTGCTGTGGGGCAACTTCTCTGCGGTGTACGCCCAAATGCCCCGCAAATTTATCCAAGGTTCCAAAGCGGCCAAAGAATCTTTGCAAAGACTGCAGACGCTGCCCGAAGCCGTCCGCGCGGCCAATACGATCCGCACGGCCGCGCTGGCCGCCCAAGTGGAACGGGCTTCCCGCACCGCTTTACTGGGTAAAACGCCCAAGTTTGAAGAACTGCGCCTGCGCGCGCTGCAGGGACGCACTTCCTTTTTGTCCAAAGCCATTCTGGCGCACCCTGTTCCGGCCGAACGGACGGAACTCTTGCGCCGTCACTTTGCTGTAACGGTGCCGGAGGCTTCGGCCGAAGAAGTGGCGCAGGCAGCCGAATTTTGGCGCAAAGACTTAAACGCTTACCTTCCCACCCTTTCCAAAGACGCTTCTTATGACGCGCTGGCGGACGCCGCCGCACTGGGCATTTTCGGTACACCTGCGGATTTGACGATTTTGGAATCCTTTTACAAGTCCGCCAAAAACACCCCGATGGCCGCCGAAGCCGCCGCCGTTTGGACGCGCGCGCTTGCGGTACACGGACAATACGACAAGCTGGCGGAATTTTTCACCAAAGAAAACGGCGTTTATCCCGCCCTGCAAAACGGACTGGCCGATTACGCCCGTCTGCATGGGTGGCAAGCGGATATCCCCGAGGTACATACGGATACCCCGGCCGCCCTTCGCACCGATTTGACGGAATTCGGGCTTGCCTGCCGCCTGGCGGGGGATCCGTCTAAAACCGCTACCGCCATTTGGGTAAGCATGGCCCGTCGCCGGGCGGACGCCGCGGTAACAAACGCACGGCCCGTTACGCTGAAAGTGCCCCAAGCGGCCCTGAAAACGCCGGAAAATTTAACTTTGTCCGCCGTAGAAATACCCGCTGAAACGGTCGCCGCAGTCGCCCCGGGAGCAGAAAAAACCCGGCCGGCCGAGTCCGCGCCTGCCGCCGATGGAAGCCTGCAATTTTTCGCTAAAAACACCCCGAAAACCGACAGCCATGCGGGGGAAATATACGGAGGGATTCCGCTCCCGGCCATGTGGCGCGCCGCCAAACAAACGCTGGCGAAAATTAAAACCCTTTTTACCCGCAAACAAGCCCCGGCCGCTCCGACCGCCCCGGGTGCGGAAGGCACGCGCGAAGCGTTCCAGCGTTTAGGCATTTACATGGCGTCTTACGTGATGGGGCTTGAGGTGGCGACGCCCGTCATCGCCAATTTCGGAAGCAGTTTTGGCCTGTCGCTCGAAGAAAACATTTTAGTGGCCGTAGCCACGTATTTACCGTATTCGCTGGGGGCGTTTTTCTCCAACTGGACGAAAAAAGTGTTGGGGCGCAGAAACTCCATGAACCTGGGCCTGGCGCTTTTGGGGGGAGGTCTGCTCGCCGGCGTTACCCTGTGCGGACTGAACGGCGCGTTCGTGCCCGAGGCCAATGCCATGATGCACTTTTATAAAGCGCTGGCCTGCATTACGGCCGCCAGTTTGGGCGGTGTGCTGGTGCATAACTCCGTCGGGCCTATCATGACGGAACTGAGCCAAAACGCCAGCGACCTTGTCCGCCAAAAACGCAACACATATACGGAATTCAGCCGTGCGATCGGAATGGCCTCTTCGTTTGCGTTCCCGTTCATCGCCACCAAAGTACTGGGGATGGACTGGAGCCTGGCGTTTGCGCTGCCTTTGCCGCTTGTCGGCGCGGCCGCCCTGGGCGTAAACCTGGCCAAAATCCCCAATACCAAACCGCTGGCCGCCCCCAAGACGGATTTGCCGCAAACCAAAGGGTTGATTGATTCCATCAAAAAGAACGAATACGTCCGCTTATTTAAAGAAGAAAAAGGCGTGGGCGCGTTTTTAGGGGGACTGTTTATTATGAACGCGGTGGAAATGGCCATTAACAGCGGATTTTTATTCCTGCTTCCGTCCATGACGTCGGACCAGTCTTCCCAATATCTGTTTGGGCTTGCGCAATTTGCCGCGCCGTTTTTGCTGGGCCGCTATTTGGCGGGGAAATTTTTACAATGGTTTCCCAAACATAATATGAGCGTAGCCACCCTGCTGGCGGCCGGAGGAAGTTTGGTTTCTTTAGGCCTGTTGGACAACGTCTACGCTCTTACCACGGCCTTATTCCTGGCCGAAACGGGTATTTCCACCGGGTTTACGCTCGGGTTTGCGCGAACGGCAAAAAACCCGGCCACGCAGGACCGTATCGTATCGCTGATTGTAGCCAGTGCGATTTCGTGCGCGTTCGGCCCGCTTCTGCTCACCAATCTGGCGCAAACGCTGATTGACTCCGGCATAATGTCCGCCGAAACGGCCACCGCCGCCGCCATGCTTGGGATTCCTTCAGGCCTGGCGCTGCTGTCGGCGCTGCTTTTCAAACGGGTGGAAAATTTGGGTGAAGTGAGTACTTCGGTAATGAAGAAAATTTACTCGTTTATCAAAAAATCGGTATTTTTCCCCAAGCAACGACGAAAACGCTCTTAACCCC
>CALYRQ010000184.1 GCA_945483375.1 uncultured Elusimicrobia bacterium | reverse complement strand
GAAATTATCCGTCAGCTTCAGGGAGAATACGCTTCCCAGGGCCGCGCGGTGCCGATTGTGGAACTCGGCGGCGGTTTCCAGATCTCCACCAAACCCGAATACGGCCGCTGGGTGCGCCGCTTGTATAACGAAAAGATGACCACCAAACTTTCCAACGCCGCGCTGGAAACGTTGGCTATTGTGGCGTATAAACAACCCATCACCCGCGCGGAAATGGAAGCCATCCGCGGCGTAGATGTGGCGGGCCCGCTGGAACGTTTGTTGGAACGCGCCCTGGTGCGCGTGGTGGGTAAAAAAGATACGGTCGGCCGGCCGATGGTATACGGTACGACAGACGAATTTTTGCGTATGTTCGGGCTCAACAAAATTTCCGAACTGCCCGATTTGCAGGTGTTTGCCGCCAAAACATTACACGAAAAACAGGAAGATTTGCCGTTTGGGGAGCCTCTGCCGCCGCTTAGTGAACCCGCCATCATTCCGCTTGAAGAACTGGAGGGGGAAGAAAAACTCCAAGCATTGGATTCTTCCGCCGCCGACCCGTTTTTTACGCGCAACAGTTATAACCGGGGCGATTTCTTTGCTCCCGGCGACTTAGAAGAATCCGCCCCCGCCGCCGGGCAGGACGAACCGTCCGCCCACGCGCAGGAAGAAGCAACTGCGGACAATGAACTCGCCGCTTTGCAAACCGCGCGCGAAGAAGAAACCCCGCAATCCGAAACCGCACCCGCCGCAGAAGAGCGGACCAACCAGGAGGAAAATTAATATGAATATCGTTTTAGCCGCCAGTGAGGCGTTTCCTTTTTGTAAAACTGGGGGACTGGCCGACGTCGTCGGTGCGCTCTGCCAGCAGTTTGCTTCGCGCAAAAACAATAAAGTGCTGTTATTTCTGCCGCACTATCGCAACATTGTGCGCGTGTCCTCTTTAAAAGTGGTTCCGGGCGTGTATTTAATCCCGGTGGGGGATAAAATCGAACAGGTTTCCCTTTCCTATATTAACTGGGGCAACGTACTCGTATTTTTTGTAGGCAACCGCAAATACTTTGACCGCCCCGGCCTCTACCGCACCAAAGACGGCGAATACCCAGATAACGACGAACGCTTTATCCTTTTCTCCCGCGCCGTGCTGGAAGGATGCAAGTTTATCGGCTTCCGCCCCGATTTAATCCACTGCCACGACTGGCAGACCGGCCTTATCCCGGCGTATTTAAAAACCGTCTATAAATTGGACGCTTTTTATACGCGCACCCGCAGTCTGTATACCATTCATAACATCGCTTATCAGGGGCATTACCCGTATTCTTCGTTCCGCAAAGCGGGGTTCCACCCGGTGGATTATACGCCCGAAAAATTTGAGTATTACGGCGGCATCAGTTTCTTAAAAAGCGGTCTCGTGTTTGCCGATAACATCAATACCGTCAGCCCCAACTACGCCCGCGAGGTGCAGACCGACCCCGCCATGGGCTTTGGCTTGGAAGGCCTCCTGCGCCATCGCGCGGACCATTTCTGCGGGATTGTAAACGGTATTGATACCGAAGTGTGGGATCCGGAACTCGACCCCGTTTTGCCCATCGGGTACGATGCCGCGGAAGCCGCCAAAGGCAAGCTGGCCGCCAAGCTGGCGCTCCAACAGCAGTGCAAACTGGACCAGGACCCGGACAAACCTCTCGTCGGCATTGTATCGCGTCTGGACTACCAAAAGGGGCTTGATATCGTGCTCAATTTGATTGAACGTTTTAAAGACCGCGCGCAGTTTGTGGTGCTGGGCATGGGGGACCCAATGCTGGAAAAAGCCTACCAAAGCCTTGCCCGCAACAACGCCGGAAAAGTAAGCTACAACGGCCGTTTGGACGAAGATTTGGCGCACCGCATTTATGCGGGTTCGGATTTGTTTTTAATGCCGTCGCGTTTTGAGCCGTGCGGGCTTTCGCAGTTAATTGCCATGAAGTACGGGGCTTTGCCCGTCGTGTCGCGCGTGGGGGGACTGGTGGATACCGTCAAAGGTTTTGACGGTTCCAACGAAGATTCCGCCACCGGGTTCTTTATTAATAATTTCAGCGAAAAAGGAATTTGCCAGACGCTGGAAGACGCGTTAAAAACTTTTGGAAACAAAAAAGTATGGAACCGGCTTGTCAAAAATGCGATGCGGCAGGATTTATCGTGGGACAAAGCGGCCCAGGCGTATTTAGATTTGTACCGCAAAACGATTATTTAGGGGGAGTGTATGAGAAAGTTTTGTAACGCGTTTGTGGCACTGGTGTGTTTGTTTGCGGCGGGCGTGTTGTCCGCGGCGGACGTAAAGAACGTCATTTGGATTATCGGGGACGGCATGGGCCCGGAGATTATGGGATTTTTTATGCAGGGGGCGCGCTATGCAAACCTGGACGGTTACCCGGATAACGTTTCCCACCTGGAAAAAATGATGTCCGCGGGCACGTGGGGCCTTTATTTTAACAATACCTATGATACGCTGGTAACCGATTCCGCCGCCGCGGCGACGCAAATGGCTACGGGCGTTTTGACGCGCCCCGAAGTAATCGGCCGCGATTTTAACGGACAGAATGTAAAAACGCTTTTGGAACTGGCCAAAGAAAAAGGCAAATCCGTGGGCGTAATTTCGGATACGTACGTTACCGACGCCACCCCGGCGGGATTTACGGCGCACGCGTCCGGCCGCGGGCAAAAAATGGATATCGCGCGCCAGCAAATTGCTTTCGGTGCGGACGTAATTTCCGGCGGCGGGCTGAAATATTTTAATTCCGGCGAAAATAAAACACTGCTCAAAGAGGCCAAGAAAA
>CALYRQ010000183.1 GCA_945483375.1 uncultured Elusimicrobia bacterium | reverse complement strand
TTGGATATCTTTAATCAAAAACCGTTTATCCCAGGTATTAGCATAATAGTCTGTCTGGTGGGATTGCAGTTGAAAGCGGCGCGCGGCGTAATAACCGGCGATTTCCAGTTTTTGGTTCAAAATCAAAAGCCCAAAAATTTTTATGACAAACAGAATAAAAATGACAAACAGCGGGAACAACAACACCGTTTCGGTGGTTGCCTGACCTTTGCGGGAACGGAAAAAAAGAGGTAGTTTTTTCATTATGGATCCAAGGTGATACCGTATTTGGGCAACGGGTGTGGCCACACGCAGTTATTATCCGAACGGGGGCATACCAGCTGAACACGGTTGCGGACATACGGTTTATATTTTTGTTCCAAATTAATATTAAAATGGTTTCTGGGCAGCTTATACGGCTGCTTTAAAAGGATACCGCGCGACAGTGAACGCAGCTTGCCTAGAGAAGACGAATTTAAAAAAGCAAACTGAAAAAGATGCTCTCCGTTCAACAATTCAGAGGCCGTAAAAGGCACGGGATACGCGCCGCCGTGATGGTCTTCTTTGCGGGTAGAATCAGACACGAAAAATTTTATTTTTTCCAGCTCAAACGGGGTTGTCTTCAAATTGGTATATTGCCGAATGGTGGACGCGCTCTGGCGTGCACATTCAGAGCGTTTGCAATCGTTTACGTTCAAATAATACGCTTCCCGGAACATAATGGCGTTGCGGCTCAATTCTTCATAAACATAAGTCTGGGATTTATAAATAGATCCCACACGCGCATAAGTTTCCAAATAACGCACAATCGCCTGCACGCCGACCCCTTCACCCGGGAAATGATATTCGTCTACCAATTTTTTGCTGATAACGGCCACTTCGTCGGACGGCGCGGACGGATTTTCTTTCATCCAGTCTTTGCGGGACTGTTCCATCAAATCCCCGTCATAATACTGTACACCCCAGTCCGTGGCTTCCGGCACAGGAGGATTTGCCTGCCCTTTTTCATCGGCTCCGGCCAGGGTGGGCACCCCGCCGCCTTTATAAAACAATTCAAAAACGCTGATTTGGCTGCCGTTATGGTTTTTCTGGTTTAAGAGCTGTTGTTCGGTTAGCATAACGCGGTACGGCAGCGGTCCGTTGACCATGGCTACGGCGTTTAAATAGGTGCTGGCGGCGGACATCTGCGATACGGCCGCATTATCAAGCGCAAACTGCTGGCGCACTTTGGTCATGGAAACCTTGGCCGTTTCGAACAGTAAATAAATTACCAGCACGAAAATAGGCGCCAAAAGGACCGAAGGCAGCAAAATCTGCGCCTTACGGTCCTGCAGTTTCCAAATACATTGGCGGAGCAGTTTCATACGCTAACTCGTGAGCATTTGCCCGATAAAAGCAAAAAACCAACGCGCGATGTGCGTGTTAAACGCGGTCAAAAAGGCCGACAGAACCACCACCACCGTTGCGAGCATAAGCACGTATTCGATGGTCGCCTGTCCTCTGCGGCGGGATAAAACGCCCGTCCGCGGCCTCTTTAAACGCATAGAATTAATCCTCGTCTTCCTCGGGAACGATGGTTCCTTCGGAGGAAATCAGCCCTTTTTCAATGGCTTTTACCACCGCTTCGGTGCGGCTGGAAACGCCCAGTTTATGAAAAGCGCTGTTCAAATGGTTTTTAATCGTTTTCACGCTGCAATTAAGTTCTTTGGCAAGTTCTTTATTGCTGAGCCCTTTGCCCAAATAGTCCATCACCTTAATTTCGGTTTTGGTGAGCGTGGCCTGCGAAGGCATGCCGCCGTCGCCCATTTTGCGAAGTCCATGCAACAGTTTGCCCATCAACTGTTGGGGAATCATCAGGCCTTCGGTGGTGAACGTTTTAATGGAATTGACGAGTTCCACCGCCGGGAGCATTTTGGACAGATAACCGTTCGCACCGGCCTGGATAGCGTCCAGCACGTGGGCTTCGTCTTCAAAGCTGGAAAGCATAAGCACGTTTACTTCCGGGCACGTGGAACGTATTTGGCGGGTGGCGTTAATGCCGTCCATTTTGGGCAGTTTGATGTCCATAAGCACCACGTCGGGTTTGAGCTTTTTGGCTTTCGCCACGGCTTCCAACCCGTCGGCCGCTTCGCCAACAACTTCAATCCATTTTTCCCCGGTCAGCACGTCTTTAATCCCTTCCCGGAACAACGTTTGGTCATCCGCAATCAGCACCGTCACTTTTTTCTTTTTATTCATGTATATACTCCCGTAGCGTTGTTAAATCTTAAGAATTTGCAATCGGCAGCGTAAAGTTAAAAGTCGCGCCTTTGCCGAGTCCGTCGCTCTGCGCCCAAATGCGGCCGTCGTGGTTGATCACAATGTCTTTGGCGATGGACAGCCCAAGCCCCAAACGGCCGACGCGTTCTTTCGCGCCCACCTGAATGAAGCTGGTAAACAAATTGGGTGCCTGTTCGGGTTCGATACCGTCGCCCGAGTCCACTACCGACACTTTAGCATTTTTTTCATCTATTTTGCTAACCACAATTTCAATCGTTCCGTTGTCGGGCGTGTGGCGCACGGCGTTTTCAAGCAAATTGGAAATCACCTGGCGGATACGTTTTTCATCGGCGAACACGGGAATGGCCCCGCAACTTTCAAACGTTACGCGGATGTTGCGCTTGGCCGCTTTGGCTTTAAAAATTTCGGCGGTTTTCTTTAAACTTTCCGTCAGTTCAAAGCGGGATTTTTCGATGCGCAACTTGCCTTTTTCGATGGCGGCCCAGTCCACCAGGTCTTTAATCAAATGCTCAATTTGTCCGACGGATTCATCCATAAACATGATTTTCTTTATTTGGTCTTCGTCCGGGGTCATTTTCTTTTTAAGCATGTCGAGACTCATTTTAAGCGTCGTGAGCGAGTTAGGCAG
>CALYRQ010000182.1 GCA_945483375.1 uncultured Elusimicrobia bacterium | reverse complement strand
CCGTCCGGCGGCGTGCTGTACATCTCCTAAATGCTATTTTATTGTAGCATATTTTCTTTAAAGTAAAGCGGCCTCAACGCGTTTGCCACCGCCAGGAGGGAAACACCTACATCGGCAAATACGGCTTCCCACAAGTTGGCGTACCCCAGCGCGCCGGCCGCCAGCACTACGGCTTTTACCACCAGAGCAAACACGATGTTCTGTTTGATAATTTTAAGCGTAAAACGCGCCTGGCGGATTGCCGTAACCAGCTTTTGGGGTTCGTCGGTCATCAGCACCACGTCGGCGGTTTCGATGGCCGCGTCCGAGCCCAGCGCCCCCATGGCAACCGACAAATCCGCCCGCGCCAAAACGGGCGCGTCGTTGACGCCGTCCCCCGCAAACGCCGTAAAATACCCGGTCGGGGTTTGGTCCATAACACTTTCCAATTTGCTTACTTTGTCTGCGGGCAGCAGACCGCCGAACGCTTCGCTTATCCCCAGTTCTCCGGCCGTTTTTTGAACGGCGGAGGGAGCGTCCCCGCTGAGCATGACTACGCGGTGCACCAAGCCGTTTTTCAGGTTTTTTAACGCTTCCTCCGCGCCCGGTTTGGGTTTATCCCCCAGTTCGATTACCCCTTTAAAAACGCCGTTTTCGGCAACAAATACGCATGTTCCCCGCGCGGGCGGTACGGAAATATGATAACGCGCCATCAAATGCGCGTTTCCGGCCAGGATTTGACCGTTGTCCCCCTCGGCAAAAACGCCTTCCCCGGCGATTTCTTTTATATCAAAATCACTTTTAACCGCGCAGTTTTCTTTTTCGGCCGTACGCAGTACGGCTTTGGCCACCGGGTGGTTGGAGCGGCGCTCGGCCTGCGATGCCACCCGCAGTACGTTTTCACGCGTTACGCCGGGCGCGGGAATGACGGACAACACCTCAAAAACGCCTTGCGTAAGCGTGCCGGTTTTGTCCAAAGCAAGCGTCCAAATACGCGCAAGACGCTCCAAAAATGCGCCGCCTTTAATCAGTACCCCGTGTTTGGCCGCGCCACCGATTCCGCCGAAAAAGCCTAGAGGAACGGATAATACCAGTGCACATGGGCACGACGCCACCAAAAACACGAGGGCGCGGTAGAGCCATGTTTTAAAGGACGCCTCCGAAATAAGTAGAGGCGGCAGTACGGCTAGCAAAACGGCTCCTCCCGCCACGGCGGGCGTATACAAACGGGCAAAACGCGTGATAAATTTTTCGGCGGCGGATTTTTTCTGCGAGGCATGTTCGGTCAGTTCCAAAATTTTGGCGACGGCGGAATCTTCGTACAGTTTTTCCACACGCACCGTCAGCGCGCCGTCCACGCATACGCTTCCGGCCCAAACCGCCGTACCGGCTCGCGCGCTTATGGGGCGGGATTCACCCGTAAGCGCCGACGCGTCCACGCCGCTTTCCCCTTTTACCACCACGCCGTCCAGCGCGATTTTTTCACCCGGAAGCACCAAAATTTCCTGCCCGGGTTGAACCTGCTTCGGGTCCTTTTTTATTTCGCTTCCGTTTTCCAGCACGCGCGCAAAAGGCGGGCGCAAATTTAACAGTTTAGTAATACTGCGGCGGGAGTTTCCGGCCGCACGTTCCTGCAAGTTTTCCCCGCACTGGTAAAACAGCATAACGGCCGCGCCCTCCGGGTATTCCCCGATGGCAAACGCGCCCAGGCTGGCAACGGCCATTAAAAAATTTTCGTCAAACACGCGCCCTTTTAACAGGTTGCGGCCGGCGCGCAGAAGCACGTCGTACCCGCACAGCAAGTACGCCGCGCCCAGCAACCCCAGTTTTGCGGAGGAAGAACCGACAGCCAGCCCGGCGGCAAACAGCACGGCCGCCACCCCGAAACGAACCCAGGTGTTTTTTTCGTGTTCGTGCCCGCAGCCGCAGGAATGACAGTGACAGTGTTCGCTCATAAGTCCTCCAAAACGTGTTTTAAACCTTGGTTGAAAATGGTGTGTACGTGCTCATCGGCCAGCGAGTAGAAAACGGTTTTCCCCTCTTTGCGGTTTTTGACGAGTTTATTCTGCTTTAAAAAGCGCAGTTGGTGCGAAATGGCGGAGTGCGTCATCCCCAGTTCTTCGGCGATGTGCTGTACACAGCGTTCGCTTCCGAACAGCGCGCACAAAATACGCAGGCGGGTGCTGTCCCCAAATACTTTAAAGAGATCCGCCAGGTCATACAGCGTTTCCGGCGCGATAGAGAGCGCGGCTTTGCAGACGTGTGCGGGCGCGGTTTTCTTTTTCATAAATCCCCCCGAATGAAAATGATAATATATGAATATATGTTCATATATTAATATAACAAGATTTGCGCCAAACGTCAAGGGGCGGAGAATTTAGCACTTGAGAAAACGACCAAAAATTGTATACTGTTGTTATAACTTTAATTTAGGAGATAGGATATGAATAAAGGTTTTACGTTAATTGAACTGCTGGTAGTGGTACTCATTATCGGCATTTTGTCGGCTATTGCTCTGCCGCAATACGAAGAAGCGGTGGAAAAAGCCCGCGCCTCGGAAGCGCTGGTAGTGGCCAAAGCAATTGTGGACGCCGCCGCCCGCTACGAACAGGCCAACCCGGAAGGCTGCGTGTCCCATAAAAACCAAATTGCCGACGTCGATTTAAAAGGCGGCAAATGGAAAAGCGACGGTACGCAGTATATTACCAAAAACTTTATCTACCAGTTGGATTTGTGCACCTCGCGCCGGGCGGTAGATATCTACCGCAAAGATACGGCCAACCCCTCTTCGGCCACGGATGCGGATTTTGCCTTAACCGGCTGGTTATACAATGTGGAATACAGACCCGACGGTACATTCTATTGCTCTTCTCTCTCCTCAGACACCAAAAACTTATGCAAGTTCTTTGA
>CALYRQ010000181.1 GCA_945483375.1 uncultured Elusimicrobia bacterium | reverse complement strand
ATAGTAGAGAAGTCTCCTTTTGCGTAATGTTAAAACGGTAAAACGCCGCGCAAAACGCGACAGTACGGAGGGATACTCCGACTTGTATATATTGTATAACTTTGGGTTATATTTGGCAAACGCGGAAGAATAACTGCTATACTTATTATATGCAAGAATATAAATGGCGTAATTTGATGTGTTCCAACCGCGAGGTGTGCGTTTGTTACGAAGCGCTCCGGTGGCTGTTTCACAAAATTTTCTTTTTTCTTCATACCCATACGCCCGTATGGTATCAGTTCGACAAAAAGCACGTTCCCGGCGAGCCCGTGCGGGAAACGTTGCCTATAAATAAAGAATGGCACCGAATCAAGCGTCCGCTCTACCGCCACGAACACGTTTTTTACGATTTGGACAAAGCCCTTGCCGTCAACCCGAATGTAAAGGGTATAGCGCTTATCTTTTTTATGGGTATCGGCGATTATTTGTATACCACGCCCATGTTGGCCGCGCTCAAGAAAAAATATCCTAATCTTCCGTTCCATGCGCATGTGGGGGCGAAGTTTGACCGCAACAACTCTCCGCTCGTCGGGAAACTCCTGGAAGAAAACCCGCATTTTGACAAAGTATTTTATTTTGAGGGAACGCGGCATCATCTCATTTGGAAAAATTATGATTATTCCGCCGCATCTCAAAATATTCCGGACGGATTTTTAGCCGTACCCGTGTATTACGAATATGGTATAAACATTCCGCACGGCGTAACGAGGTTGTTTGAAACATTCTCTCTGCCCGCTCCGAAAGACGTCCCCTCGCCCGAGATGTATTTCCCGCAAACGCCTGCCCCGGTGGTGGCCGAAACGCTGGAGGCGGTGCGCTCCAAAGCGAAGGGTAAAAAGGGAATTGTTTTCCTGCAGCTTGATTCCCGCGGTTCCAATTACGTTTATCCGCATATGCGTGCGCTTGCGGAGGGTTTAATTGTCGAAGGGTATTTTGTGATGAGCGTTACCAAAGGCGGCCCGGTGGAAAACGCGGACTATATGGAAATAGATATCAAAAAATTTGCTATTAACCAAACGTGGCATTTGCTCTCGCTTCTTAAGGCGGAGTTTGCGCTGTACGTGATCGCCGTCAATTCCGTTTTTTGGGCGGCCTCTGCGGGGTTAAATTTGCCTAACCTGGGGCTTCAGCACTGGGTGGATAAAAAGGTTCATAATTTGTGGTATCCCAATATTGAGGTGGTGACGGATTACGTTTATCCGCTTCTGCCGCGTGAAAAACAGATTATCGCGCCGCCGGAAAGTTACACGCCTCACAACCGCAAGATTATTGACTACAAACCCGAATGGGTGATTAAGTGGTTTAAGGAAAAGTTCGGAAAATAGAAATATTTTTGCTCGGTACGGGCTTGATTCTTTTTGTTTTGAGGATAAACTATTAAAGGATTGTTTTTAAGAGATAATGAAAGACTTTGGAGGGTATATTATGAAACAGGGGTTTACGTTGATTGAATTATTGGTCGTGGTGTTAATTATTGGCATTTTGTCATCGGTGGCTTTGCCTCAGTACCAAAAATCGGTGATGAAAGCCCGTATCGTGGAAGCGAAAACCGGGTTAAAATCGTTGGTGGAAGCCACCCAACTGTATATATTGGAACACAGGGATGTGCCGTCTTCTATAGATGATTTGACGGTGAAGCCGCCGGTGTCGGCTAATTGGACGTACTGGTACCGCTCTTGTTCCACAAAAGGCACCAAACCGGGGTGTTCCATTTCGGCGACGCCTTCTAAATCCGGCCTGCCTGTGGTGGGTACGGAAACGGTAAATTATGACCCGAGCGGCTCGTTGTACGGATTGTATGAAGCCATCGAGAACGACCGTAACATTTCCGATTCTGCCGTTTGCTCCAAATACGGCGGCCAGGTGAAAACGAATGGGACCGCTTCTTACTGCGCTTTATAAATTCTTACGGTAAACATCCGGTCGGCCCGGAGAGTGTTAAAAACTTCAAAAAATGCCCCGGGTGATAAGCCCAGGGCGTTTTTTTACTTATATTCGTTGTAACTTACAATGTTTTCAAACGTTTCGCGCGGCCTTGCGTTCGGTTCTTCGGCCGGATAACCGAGCGCGATTAAATGCTCAATTTTTTTGCCTTTAGGAAGTTTAAAAAACTTTTCGGCTTTGTCGGAATTTAACCAGCCAATCCAGCAGGTGCCTAAGCCCAGGTCCCACGCGCGCAAAACAAGGTGCTCGCACGCGATGCCTTGGTCGACCAAATAAAATTCCGTGCGGCGGAAGAAGTTGCCGATGCGGCTGGTAAAAGAGCCTTTGTCCGACACGGCGGCAATCAGCACGGGGGCTTTTTCGGCCCATTTGGTCATGTTGTACACGCCGGAAAACGCTTCTTTGCAAAATGCTTCTTTTACTTTCGGGTCGTCAATAACGATAAAATGCCACGGCTGGGAGTTGCACGCGGACGGCGCGAGACGCGCGGCCTCAATGCATTGGTTGATTTTTTCCCGTTCTACGGGTTTGTCTTGGTATTTGCGCACGCTTCTGCGCGTGGTGATTGCGTCTATCAGTTCCATAAAATTTACCCCTTATCAGTAAGATAAAAATATCTTACCAAATTGCCCGCCCGTTTTTATAAAATAAAAATATATGCAATTTACCAAATATACCGGGCTGGGCAACGACTTCGTTTTTTTGGACGGACAAAACGCCCTGTCCGTACAAGACCCTTTTTCTCTGGCCGTAAGAATGTGCGACCGCCGCTTCGGCGTGGGCGCGGACGGCCTTGTTCTTCTTCTGCCGTCGGATAAGGCGGACGTGCGTATGCGCATTATCAATTCGGACGGTTCCGAAGCCGAAATGTGCGGCAATGCGTCGCGCTGTGTGGCGCTTCATATGTTTACGCACGGCCT
>CALYRQ010000180.1 GCA_945483375.1 uncultured Elusimicrobia bacterium | reverse complement strand
AGTCTCTTATTTACTGTCCCTCTTCGTGTCCCAATAATAGTCTTTTGTTTGCCGCGAGGCGCACACTACCAGCATGGTGTGCATGGGGAGGAGAAGGCCGGAGCAATGTAGTAAATTTAAAAAGTCCCGTATAACACTGAGCTTTTTACTATCAAAAATACAGCAGTTTAAAACCAACCCCCAAACTCCAGTCCTTCGTATTCCAGTTTCCGGCCGCGTGCGTACTGCCATTAATATAAAAAGCGGTTCCTTCGTTCACCAGCGTACCTACTTCCAATTCCGGGATAAACTCGGCACGTCCGCCGCGTTCGTAATCCATATAATAATACAGGTTCACCAGCGCCCACCATTGGGAAGGCGACGTATACCCCACATTCAAACGCAAACGGCCGTAATTAATGTCATCCCGGGCGCGGTCCCCCACGACGGACTGGTAGTGCTTATACCCGGCCGCCGCATATAAATTGCCTGGAAGCGAGAACAAAATAAATGCCGACGGACTCAGCTGCAACTTTCCAGCCCCCAACAGTCTATCCGTGGCGGTGGGCACAAACACTTCCATTTTAAAACCGTAACCCAGCAGGCGGTCGCCTTCCGGGATCAGCCACGACACGCTAAACAAAGCATCCCCCAGCCCGCTTACCGATTTATCCGGCGATTCATACCGGGAAAGCGGAACTTCCACGCCCCAGTTAAACCGTTCGCTGATAACGCGGTATGTTTTCAGCGTCAGCTGGGAAGAAGATACGCCGCCCGAGTCGTCAATAACGGTAGTGGACGGGTTTACCTCAAACGTCGTGATATTCTCCGTCGGCACCACGCCGTAATGGTACGACCGCTGAATCTGCGCGTTTACAGGCGCGCAAAACCACAGCAAAACGCCCAACGCCAAATACTTGCGCATAAATACCCCCCAGTATTTATCTTTTACAACTAACGCCGTTTATTTTTTGCCGTTCACGCGGCAAACCGTTTTCTCCGTTTGCGGACAAAGTTCCGGGTTTTCCCGTTCCACCGGGCGGCCCGAAAAAAGCAAGAACCGCGCGCCGGAGCAATACGTGACGGCAGTCACATCGCCGCCGGGCGTACGCAACAACGAATTTTTGCCGAATTGTTTGCGCCCTTTGCGGCCGAATTTGGATTTCCCGCCGAACACATAAACAAACGTCGTATTTTCCGCCGGAGCCTGGTATTCAAACACCGCTCCCGGCGAAAGTGTTACGTCAAACAAAATAGTGCCGGACGGATGTGCAAACACCGCGCCCGGCGTATCTTCAAACCGCCCGGAAAGCACGCGCACGGCCACGCCTTTACCCGTACGCGCCAGCGGTACGTTTTCGCTTTCCAGTTCCCAGCGTTTTCCGGCGCCATCCGTTTCACCGAATGCCTTTACCCAAAGTTCCAAATTCAGCACGTCCACGGGTTCGCTGGGCTGCGCCTGCTTGAGCCCGCCCACCGTCGACGCCAGCGTTTGCCCTTCCGCGCCGGACGGCATGTCTACGGGGTTTAACACGCCCGTAACCAAGTAATTTACCGCCATACGTTCTTCCCCCGGCACCGGCGCGGGAACACCGTCCCGGTCGAATTTTTCCCCGCAGTAGCAAACAGTTAAAAAAGAAAAAGGATCAAACTCCCTTGCGTTATACCGGTCCACCAACCGCTGTACGGTAAGGCACGGGCCGGCGGGCGGCATCGGCCGCCAGGTATGTTTTTCCGGTGTGACTTTTCCCATATATTCCCCCTTGCATGCACTCCCATGCACCGATATTATAAACGACAAACGCAACATTTGCCGCAAACAGAAATGGATTAGAAAAACGGCCGCGTCCCAAAAGGCGCGGCCGCAATACAAAAAGATTTGGCAAAACATTTACGGACAGCAGACTTTCCTGTCAATATACTTATACTTGTATGCTTTTCTGCAATAACCCCGAATCTTCCACTCGTAACGGCCAAACCCGCTGTCTTGACAAGTATAAACTCCCATCAGTCCCACATTATAATACTGGGCATAATAACTACAATTTGGAGAATCATATTCTCCGATACGCTCCCAACCCAATAATTTTTCTCCATTATAATCAGTTGGGAAAATAATGCTCTGAGAACAAGGAGTAGAAGTATTTGGAATCAACGACCCGCTCCCGGATACCAACTTCGTTTCGGTTCCTACTTGATAAGCATCCGAACAAATCCTGGATTCCCCCGCACGGCAAGAATATTTATAGGGGTTTCCCCGCCACGAACTGTTACACGGAGATTTATGAGCCATCTTTTCTTCTGCCTCTTCCGCAGAAACTTCATAATAGTCAGAGTCTTTAGACGGCGTACAGGCCTCCGCGCAATACCCGCTGGAATTCTCCGTCTTACCGTCCGGGCATTCACAGGTATGGGTGGAAGCATTGCACACCTTACCTTTAGAAAGTTCATCCGAACTGCAGCACGGCGTATCTTTTAGTGCACCGCACGCCAAATAAAGTTCACTCGACGACGCGCCTTTGAGTTTCAGGCTCGTCCACTGCATCTGTCCCCCGCTTTCGCTGTTGGCACTTTTACAGCTGGGGAACGCTTTGCCGAATAAATTTAAGTTGGTGGCTTTGATATCTTCCGCGTTTATGCTTTCCATGTTACCCGTTTGGATACGCACGTTTTGGAACGAGATTTTGCCCTCTCCACTGCCGTTACCCAAACTAAGAGTGTCCCCTTTTATCCCACGGCCGCCGTCCAAATTTAACTTTCCGCCCTTCAAGTTTACTTGCGCGGCATTTAACGGGGCGGAGGATTCCGAACAGCCCAACTTCATATCACACGCACTCGTTAATCCGATATCCATTTGCTCCGTGGTATTCACCTGAGAATACGCTACATACGGAACCGGGAAATACGTTACCATGCTGATTTTGTTGTTATTTGC
>CALYRQ010000179.1 GCA_945483375.1 uncultured Elusimicrobia bacterium | reverse complement strand
TGATCCATTGTTTGAAATCGTTAAGGAGTATCTGTGAAATTCATCCACATTGCAGGGAAGAAGTAAATTCCGGGTGATAAACGGTTTGAATGGAATCCAAAATCAACACGTCGGGATTGACGTTTTGCACCGACTCCACGATTTTTTGCACGTCCGTTTCGCAATGTAAAAAAATGTTGTCGCCTTTTACGCCCAGCCGTTGGGCGCGGCCGGAAATTTGGCTGATGCTTTCTTCGCCGGAGATATATAATACTTTTAAATTTTTGGAAAGTTCCGCCGCCACCTGCAGCATCAGCGTAGATTTGCCGATACCCGGCGCACCCGCAAGCAAAGACAGTTGTCCCTTAACAAGCCCGCCGCCGAGCAGGCGGTCGAACTCGGATATGTGGGTTTCAATGCGAGGCTCTTTAACGGCTTTACTTTCGGAAAGTTTCACGATTTCGGACGAAAAATCCGTAAAACTGCGCGTACGGGCGGGAGCCTTTTTACTCTCCTGCTGTTTTACTTCTTCCACAAGCGAGTTCCATTCCCCGCACTCCGGACATTTGCCCGCCCATTTGGGGGCTTCGTAACCGCATTTTTGACAGACAAAAACCGTTTTAAATTTCATAAAAACCTTTAATGCGCCATGGTGGCCAGCCCAAAGAAGGACGAGATGTCCTGGTCGTTAAACGAGATGTTGGCCTTGACGGCGAAATCGTTGGTTTCCAACACGTCGCGGCTCCACGCGCCGACGGAGAAAAAGCGGTTAAAGCGGAAGTCCACCCCGTACGACAGATTGGGTTTGTTAAACAGACGGTTATTAATCACGCGGTCACGGCCCCAGTCGGAAAATTCCCCGGTAAACGTAAAACGTTCCAAAAATTCTTTATCGTAGAACGGTTTGAGTTCCAACGCCACACCGCCCGCGCCGCGGATTAAGCCGGCGGAAACGGCAGCCCATTTGTTATAGAGACCGAAGCGGACGTCAAACTTATTTTTTTCCAAATAATCTTTGGAATCTAACCGGTCGTCCTCGTTGCCGAGGTTGGAAATCCCCGCGCGGTAAAACGTGTAACCGCTGGACGGAAAGATTTCAAGCGCCAGATCGCTGACGGCGAGCTTAGAATCGGGCATATAGAAGAAATCGTAATCCCAATACACGTGAAAACGGCTCATCTTGCCCACAAACGTTTTAACTTCGCTCATCGTTTCTTTTAAATTGGTAACGCTTTCTTTTACATCCTGCTTCATTTGCTCGTCTTTCATGAGCCCACCGATGACGCCCTGCCCCTGTTCAATACCGGCCAAAAGCGCGTCCAGCCGTTCGGTTAAGTCATCCAGGTTTTGGGCGGAACGGGTTAAGTAGGGTTTCATGGAAGCCACAAGTTGGTTCAAATTGGCGGAAAGCTGGCGGACCTCGGTCATGGTTTGGTTCAGCTGGTCCCCAAACTCCCCCTGGTTATTGACGCTGTCCACAAATTCTTTAATGCTGGCCATGGTTTGGGTAATCATCGCGTCCATGGGCAGTTCGTTTACGCCGTCAATATACGCGCCGGGTTTGTAGGCGGCAAGCATCGTATCGCCCTGTTCCACTTTTAAGTATTTGGAACCGATGATACCCGTCATCACGACGGAAAACCGCGCGCCTGGATGAATGGCGACGGCTTCGTTAATCTGGGCGACGACAATCACGTCCCCATTTTCGATTTTGATTTGTTTTACTTTCCCCACTTCCACGCCCGAAAGTTTGACGGGCGCTTTGACGGGCAGGCCGGAAACGTCGGCAAATTTAATGTTCAAATCATACGAACGCGTAACGGAAAATCCTCCTAAAAAATAAAGCGAGAAGCCGAATACGATAAGCCCCAATACGGTGAAAATACCTAATTTGGTTTCTGGTTTCATGATAATATCCTTATATTAAAATAAAAAAATCCTCTTTTCTCTGCGGCCCTTAGAACCGTTTGGAAAATGAAATGTTAAGAACGGCAAAGGGCTGACTTGTCTGAGCCGTTTTAGGCGAGTTGTCAGCCCGCCCTTTAACATTTTATTTTCCGGTTCTCCGGCCGCACGGCCTTTTGGATACTTTTCTGCCCGAGAAAAGTATCAAATTCTCCCGCTTTTTAAAAAGCGGAAAATGAAATTAATTGTTCTTTAATTTCATTTTAATCGGGCCATGACTGCTGCCTTCCACAAACTGCTTCACATACGGGTTGTCCGTTGTTCTGAAATCTTCGGGCGTGCCGTAGAGTAAAATTTTTCCTTCATACAAAAAAGCGATATAATCCGCGATCTTAAAGGCGGAACGCATATCATGCGTGATAACTACCGAAGTCACGCCGAGCTTGGCTTTTAAATCAATAATCAAATCGCTGATAATGTCGGACATAATCGGGTCCAGGCCGGTAGTGGGTTCGTCGTACAAAATTACTTTGGGGTTCACGGCCAGCACGCGCGCGAGCGAAACGCGTTTTTTCATACCGCCGGAAAGTTCGCTGGGATTTAAATGCTCCACATCTTTTAAACCCACAAGCGCCAGTTTTTCTTTGACGATTTTGGGATATTCGCTTAGCGGCGTATCGGTTAAGTATTTAAGCCCGAAGGACACGTTTTCGCCCACGGTCATGGAATCGAAAAGCGCTCCTTCCTGGAACAAATAGCCGAAATGGCGGCGGATGGCGGCGAGTTTGATTTCGCTGTGGATTTTGGTGATGTCTTTTCCGTCGACGATAATTTCCCCGCCGGTTGCGTCCTCCAGCCGGATCAAGCACTTGATAAGCGTACTTTTGCCCGAGCCGGATCCGCCCAGAATGCAGGTGGTTTTGCCTTCTTCAATCGTCAAGTTCACCCCGCGCAGAACTTCTTTGGGGCCGAAATTTTTTTTAAGATCCACGATTTTAATCATATTAAATCCCAAACGCCGTCAAAATGGCG
>CALYRQ010000178.1 GCA_945483375.1 uncultured Elusimicrobia bacterium | reverse complement strand
AATCTTTTTACGTACGCGCAGGATTGTAGTCCGTACGGAGAGAATTTAAGTATAATAAAAAGTAACGGAGATAACTATGGCGGAAACCAAAAATATTAAATTCGGCGTCATCGGCGCCGGAAAAATAGGCACCTTTCATACGCATACGCTGGCCAAAATGCCGGGAGTAACGCTCGTCGGCGTGTGCGACCCGGACGTTATGCGCGCGCAAAAACTGGCCTGGGCGCATAACTGTACTCCTTATACCAAGCCCGAAGAACTCGTCGGGCAGGTGGACGCCGTCATCGTAGCCGCTCCCACGCAGTTGCACCACCAAATCGGCATGTTCTTTTTGGAACACGGCGTGCATACGCTCGTTGAAAAACCCATCGCCGTCACCATGCAGGAAGCGCGCGATTTAATCAGTGCCGCCAAACGCAACCACCTCGTATTGCAGGTGGGCCATGTAGAACGTTTTAACCCCGCCGTGGTGGAAGCCGTCAAATATATCAAGAGTCCCCGTTTTATCACCATCAACCGCCAGGGTCCGTACGACGCGCGCATGTCCAACATCAGCGTGGTGCTGGACCTGATGATTCACGATTTGGACTTGCTCTACACGCTTATCCCAGGCGAAGTCGTGCACGTGGAAGCCGTGGGGTTAAGCGTATTTTCCCCGCATGAAGACATCGCTAACGTACGGTTGCATTTTGACACCGGCGCCGTGGCCGACGTTACCGCCAGCCGCGCCAGCTTTGAACGCGCACGCTACATGCACCTGTTTCAGCCGGACGGTTACGTATCCGTGGACTTTATGAACGCCCGCGTGAAAACGTACCGCAAGGAAAAGCCCGTCATCCAAAATATGGCGGATTTGACCGTCGACTACCCCAAAGTGGAAAAACAGTTGCCCATTACGGCGGAAATTTTACATTTTATCGACTGCATCAAAACCGCAAAAACCCCGGCCCCGAGCGGCGAAAAGGGCACCAAAGCGCTGGAACTTGCGCTGCAGATTATGGAAAAGATGAACCGTTTTGACGTACCGAAAACGGGACACCTGCACACCCCCAAACCGCTGCAAACCATCAGCACCGTGGCGCGCGCCGCGCAAACCGTGCTGGACGAAACGCTCGGCCAATTAAAAGGAGACGGAAAATAATGTCCACCGTTACGCCTATTTCCAAAAACATCTTAATCGTAGCCGGGGACGTATCCGGCGATTTACACGCCGCCGGCCTCATCCGCGCTTTAAGAGCGGCCGACCCGGACGTACGCATCACCGCTATCGGCGGCATTCAAATGCAATCCGTCTGCGACGAATTTTTATTCGACCTCGCCAGCAAAGGCGCCAGCGGATTTATCGAACCCCTTAAAAAAATGCCGATGTGGATCCGGCTGATGAACCAAATCCGCGATTACATGGAAACGCAAAACCCGGTCGCGCTTATCGTGGTGGATTTTTACGGATTCAACCACCAAATTTTAGGCATGGCCAAACACCGCAATATCCCGGCGTATTATTACGTTACGCCGCAGGTGTGGGCCAGCCGCCAGTACCGCGCCAAACGCTTGGCCGCGCTTACCAAAAAAATGTTCGTCATCTATCCGTTCGAGCCGGAATTTCACCAAAAATTCGGCGGAAACGCCGTCTTTCTGGGCAACCCGCTTTTGGATATTATGCCGCTTCCAGCGGAAAAAAATTACAACATACCCGACCATAAAAATCACGCGTGGAAACTGGGCCTTTTGCCCGGCAGCCGCATGGGCGAAATCAAACGGCTGGTGCCGGTCTTTTACCAGGCTTTTAAAGAAACTCTCAAAGAATTTCCCCACACGCAGGCGTATATGTTTTTACTGCCGGACGCGGACGAAAAATTATTCTTCGATTTAATCGGCGAAAAGCCGCACGCCAACTTCCATTTGGTAAAAGATAAAAATTACGAACTCCGTTCGCAAATGGACTTTTTGCTGGCCTGCTCCGGAACCGCCACGCTGGAAAACGCGCTTTTGGGCATACCGATGGTGGTGGCCTATAAGCTGTTCTGGCCGACGTACCAAATCGCCAAAATGGTGATTAAGGTGCCGTATATTTCGCTCGTCAATTTACTCAGCCGAAAAGCGGTGGTAAAGGAACTTATCCAGCAGGACGCCACGCCCCGCGCGCTGGCGGCTGAAACGATGGCCATGTTCCAAAACCCGCAAAAACTAGCGGACATGCGCGAAGAACTGTTAAAATTGCGCGCTTCGTTGGGCGAGCCCGGCGTAGCCGCGCGGGCCGCGCAGGACATTTTAGACGACTTAAAACAGAACTGATTTATGCAAACCCACAACGCCCCCGACTTGCAGACCTTGCTGCACAAATTCAAGGAATACAGCCCCAACCAGGACACCTCGCTGATTGAGAAAGCCTATCACTTTGCCGAAAAAGCGCACGCCGCTCAAAAACGCGAAAGCGGCGAACCCTACTTTACCCACTGTCAAAACGTGGCCAGCATTTTAATGGATTTTAACCTGGACGCGGACACCATCTGCGCGGGACTCCTGCACGACACCGTGGAAGACACCCCGGTTACGCTGGAAGATTTACGGCGGGAATTTAACAACCAAGTCGCGCACATGGTGCAGGGCGTTACCAAAATCAGCGATTTAAAATTTTCTTCCACCGACGAAGAAACCGTGGAAAACTGGCGCAAAATGCTCATCGCCGTGGCCGAGGACGTACGCGTTATCCTTATCAAACTGGCGGATCGCACCCATAACATGCGCACCATGGAAGTAATGCCTCCCGAAAAACAAAAATTTAAAGCCTACGAAACCATCTCACTTTACGCGCCTTTGGCGCAGCGGCTCGGGATGTTTACCATTAAAACGGACCTCGAAGATTTGTCTTTCAAATACCTTCATCCGCAAGAATATGCCGACATCAAACAGCAAGTGGA
>CALYRQ010000177.1 GCA_945483375.1 uncultured Elusimicrobia bacterium | reverse complement strand
GCGGCGTCTGCCGACGGCGTCCAATTCGTCGATAAAAATAATGGCGGGAGAATTTTTTTTGGCCTGGTCAAACAAGTCACGCACGCGCGCCGCACCCACGCCCACGAACATTTCCACAAATTCGGAAGCGGAAGCCGAGAAAAACGCCACGCCGGCTTCGCCCGCAACGGCTTTGGCCAAGAGCGTTTTACCCGTACCGGGCGCGCCGTACAACAGGACGCCTTTGGGCAGTTTGCCGCCGAGCTTTTGGAATTTTTTGGGGTTTTTTAGAAACTTGATAACGTCCTGCAGTTCTTCTTTGGCTTCTTCGCAACCGGCCACGTCTTTAAACGTAACGGTGTTTTTGGACGGGTCCTGCATTTTGGCTTTGGAGCGGGCGAAGTTCATCGCGCTTTTGCCGTCGCTTCTCTGCGGGCGCAAGAAGATAAACCACCATAATCCAATGAGAAGCACAATCCAAAGGACATTAAACAGGATGTTACCAATCCAGCTTTTATCCTGCTGGGCTTTGTAGGCAATTTTGGACGCGGAAAGTTCCTGCACCAAAGAAGGGTCTTCCATACGCACGGTTTTAAACGGCGCAAATTGGCCCTGGTCGTTTTTGTACATGCCGGAAATTACGCCCGGCGCGACCGTCAAATCCGACACTTCCGCCGCCGCCACTTTCTGTTTGAAAGCGGAATAATCCAGCACGGTCTCTTTGGCTCCCGGTTTGTTAAAAAGGAACACGGCCGCCGCAAAGACAAGAAGCCATGCGGCGATTTGGCCGAAAGAAATAATTCTGCGGTTGTTCGGACGATTGTTCTTCATTATTTTCTAAATACTCCAATATAAGGCAGGTTGCGGTAGAGTTCGTTATAGTCGAGCCCGTAACCGATGACAAATTCGTTTTCCACGGTAAAGCCCACATATTTGGGATGAACTTCGGCTTTGCGGTTGCAGGGTTTATCGAGCAAACAGCAAATTTCAATGCTGGCCGCGCCGCGGTTTCTTAAATTGCCCAACAGATACTCAAGCGTAAGGCCCGTATCCACAATATCTTCCACAATCACTACGTGGCGGCCTTTGATGCTTTCGCGCAAATCGAGCATGGTACGCACCTGGCCGGTGCTGGCCGTGCCGCCCGCATAAGAAGACAGGCACATAAAATCCATATTGCAGTCCACGCTGATGTTTTTCATAAGGTCGGAATAAAATAAGATACACCCGCGCAAAATACCCACAAACAAGGGTTGTTTGCCACGGTAGTCAGCGGAGATTTGGCGGCCCAGTTCGGCCACTCTTTTGGCAAGTTGTTCTTCGGAAAATAATACGCGTTCCAAAACGGGATTTTCAGGCATAAGCCCTCCAGTAGAGAATATATATAATAGGATAGCTTATTTTAGAGGGAAAATAAAGAGAAAAGGCCCCCGTTTGGAGGCCCCGGAAAAAGATTTTTACGGCAGTTTGTACACTTTACATCCGCCTTCGCCCATATCGTCTGCCCCGCAGGAGGCGCCGAAATACACCCCGCCCAGGCTTAGGCAGACGCGTTCGCTGACGGTATCGTTATACGCGATACACAAACTTTTGCCCGCAAGGGCAACGTTGGAGCTATTGTCCATCTCCCAGGAAAACCCTAATTTCTGTTTGTCGTTATAAGCGTACACACGCGTGGAATTTTCCCCGCCGCCGGAAGGGTCCGGCCCCAACAAAAGGCCTCCACCGGGAAGCGCCCAATCCCCGTTAGCATTTACGGTTACGCCGGCAGGGGGCGTAATATCCAGTTCGGAAAAATCGCGCGTGTAGCGGCCGTTGGCCATATAGTACACTTCTTCGGCGTTTTTGAGTGCGCGCGTAACCGTATTCATCTCCACCGCCCGCGCCTTGCGCACCGCCACCTGGTATTGCGGCAAAGCTACTGCGGACAGGATGCCGATAATTAAAACAACAACTAACAACTCTATAAGCGTGAAACCGAATTTTGAATACATGGGACATATCCCCCTTACCGCGGAATTATCCCCATGGTATCAAAAAAAAAAACAAAGCAAGCCCAGCGCCGGACGCGTCCTGTAACAACATAGATTTAAACCCGTGCAGAATACCCGGCGTACCGTACGAAAGCGACGCCGCGTGATTCCCCGGCTCTCCGCCCCGGCCCAGCGGTTCCACGCCATACAATTTAACGGAAGCATCTTCCAAAAAGCCCGAAAAAATCCCCATCGCGTTACTGCTGCCGCCCACGCAAGCCACTACATGATTGAGTAAGGAACCCGTCATTTCCAGCATTTGCCCGCGCGCTTCCGCGCCAATCACGCTTTGGAAATCCCGCACCAGGGTGGGAAACGGATGCAGCCCCACGACGGAGCCGATACAATGGTTAATTTTATGCGCGCCGGTGTGGTTTAAATCTTCGCGTTTTAAATAAATTTGCGCACCGCCCGTTTGAACCGTCAGTCCCTTGGCAAACGTAACGGGCGTAGGGCGGCCCTGGTAATGTTTGCGAATGTAAGAAAGTTCCCGCAAAAACGCCGGTTCCGCTTTCAAACGGCGGTACGCCTTCCGCCATGCGGCGCATCTCCGCCGCTAAATTTTCCGGCGAAAAACAGCCGCCGAACGGACCGAAATATCCTTCTTGATTGGTATTCATATAAAATCCTCTTTAACTTATATAGTAAATGCGCGGCAGGCGCGCGAAAGAAAAAAACGACACAGGGGTATAAAAAGAGTATGCGGCGGCTAGCGCCACCACAAGAAGGAGGTGCAGAAGGAAGAAGAAACGATACGGCTAACCTTGCTTTGCATATTTATATTATACCACTTTGCAAAGAGGACCCTCGGCAAGAAGGGCCTATTTTCTCCTGGGACGAAAGACCCAGGTTTTTGCCGGATAAAACCTTATATAATAATAAAAAGCCCCATTTAGGAGATCAAGATGAAAT
>CALYRQ010000176.1 GCA_945483375.1 uncultured Elusimicrobia bacterium | reverse complement strand
TGCCAAATCGCCCACCTATTACAACCCGTTAAAACATTTTACCCGCGCGCAAAAACGCCAAAAATACGTTTTAAAGCGTATGCTGGAAGAAGGCTTCATTGATAAAGAAATGTACGAGTTGGCCGTCAGCGAGCCTGTGGAACTGCGCGCGCAGGCGCGTCCGTTTGACGCCCCGCATTTTACGCGGCTGTTAAAACCACTTATCCCGGAGGGCGCGGCGGATGTAACGTCCACGCTGGACCGGGAACTCCAGCTGTATGCCGAGGGACTTGTTAAAAATTACGTTTCCCGCATGAAGGACGAAAACGTCACCAACGCCGCCGTGGTGGTGCTGGAAAACGCGACGGGGGCGCTGCTTGCATATGTAGGCTCGGCAAATTTTTACGATGAAACCCACCACGGGCAGGTGGACGGCGCGTGCGCTTTGCGCCAGCCGGGTTCGGCCTTAAAACCGTTTGCGTATGCGCTTGCGTTTGAGAAAGGACTTTTAAATCCTGCCTCGTTGATTAGCGACGAAGACACCTTTTTTGAAGGCGGTTTCCGTCCGCGCAATTACGACGAATCTTATCACGGGTTGGTTTCCGCCCGCTCCGCGCTGGCCAGTTCGTACAACATTCCCGCCGTCAAAGCGGCCGAAAAAACGGGCGCGCCCGCCCTGCTGGCCCTGTTGCGCTCGCTGGGGCTTAGCACGTTAAATAAACCTGCCGATTTTTACGGCCTTGGGCTCGCGCTCGGCAACGGCGAGGTTCGGCTTTTGGATTTAACCAACGCGTACGCCACGTTGGCGCGCGGCGGCGTATACCGCCCGGTGGTATTGGCTTTATCTCCCAGCCTTATACTGCCCGGCAAAGAAGGGCGCGTCTTAGACGAAAATACCGCCTATTTGGTGACGGATATTCTAAAGGACAACAACGCCCGCGCACCTGCGTTCGGCCTTAATTCGCCGCTGTCCGTTCCGTTCGAACTGGCCGCCAAAACGGGGACTTCCAAGGATTATAAAGATAATTTTACGCTGGCCTACACGCCGCGTTGGACAATCGGCGTGTGGGTGGGGAATTTCGACGCGTCCCCCATGCAAAAAGTGTCCGGCATAACGGGGGCGGGGCCGATTATGCACGATTTGGCCGTTTATTTAAATGAAAAATACCCGTCCGCCCCGTTCAAAACACCGTCCGGCGTTACGCGCGCGCTGGCGTGCACCCAAAGCGGCCTTTTGGCCGGGCCCGCGTGCAAACATACCAAAGAAGAAGTCTTTTTGACGGATAAAATGCCCGCCACGTGCGACGGAAAACATGTTTTATCCGCGCCCGCGCTTCAAATTGTGTCGCCAACTCCCGGCGACGTATTTAAATGGGACCCGTCTATTCCCGCCGCGTCCCAGCAAATTAAATTTTCGGCCGTTTGCGCGGTGAAAGTCTGCCGGTGGACACTGGACGGAAAAGCCTTGTCTTCCCGCGCCTGCGAAACGTGGTTTCCTCTTGCAGTTGGAAAGCACCGTCTGGCGGTAACGTGCGGGAAAGAAACGCAAGAAACTTTTTTTGAAGTCCTCCCTTAATAATAAATTGCCAAATTACTCTAAAAAACAGGCTGGCCTAAAAGGCCTTGACCCGTTTTTTTTTTTTTGATAAATTTTGAATATGATTAAAATTTATCAAAAACATATCTCTGGCAAGACAAATGCCTTAAAACGCAAATTTAATGCATTAATAGCCGCTTGTAGTGAAATGGAAAAGCGGTTGAGATTTCCGGCTAAACCCCTGAAGGATTACCGGCAGTATGTGGTCCCCATAAATCGTAGTCGGGGATCTTATCGTTATTCCTTTCAAACAGGCTTTACGCTAATTGAACTGCTTGTGGTGGTATTGATTATTGGCATACTGGCCGCTGTAGCTTTGCCGCAATATCAGCGTGCCGTATATAAAAGCAAGGTTTCCAAACTGCTGCTACTATCCAAGCAATATAAAGACGCGGCCACTGTGTACTATTTGGCAAACGGAATATGGCCTACGGAGTTTTCCGAACTGGATGTTGCACTTCCTGCCGGAGTGGATAAGTTGACGCCAACCGGTAGCGATTGCGGTTTATTTGACGATATGTATTGTTGCTTAAAAACAAGGGTTGAGGGAGCAGGAGGCCAAAGAGAGGGCGTAATATGCGGATTCGATAATTATGTATTAGGAATATCGCGCGAGTATAATTACAACTATTGTTTAGCTAAAAGTACAGATAGTAATGCAATCGCAATTTGTAAAGATATGTCCACGGGAGATTGCACAAGCAATCTGGTTACCCCCACAGGGCATAAAACAGGATATAGTTGCTATAGATTCTAATTCTTCTATAGGAAAAGGAGTCTCTAATTAAGTAAAAAATCCCCGCATTACGCGGGGAAACTAGTGAACCTCTTGACCCGTTTTTTTTTTTTGATACGATTATGTCATCCCGTAATGTTTCTGTACGGGATCTCCCTTTTATGGTTTATTTCGTCAAAAGAGGTAGATCCTAAGCAGAAACTTCTTAGGATGACTTTTTTTGATAGGGGAAACAAAATGAGAGGTTTTACGTTGATAGAAATGTTAGTAGTAGTTTTGATTATAGGTATATTAGCCAGTGTTGCTTTGCCTCAGTATGCAAGAGCTGTTATTAAAAGTCGTATGACTGAAGTACAAACTGTGGGAACTGCGCTTGTAAAGGCTGAACAGGTATATTATATGGCTAACGGTTCTTATACAGATGAAGTGGAAAACTTAGATATAGGACTAAATTGTACTGTTACTGAGAGTAAAACGCAATGGCAGTGTAATAATATCTTGGTTGAAGCTTACTCTGGCCATTTTTGTATTCGATCTCGCAAAAATTCAGATTGGTTTTTTGATTATCACTTTAGTGGCCGCAAGTCATGTGTTGCACTTAATACAAGCAAAAATGCTCAGGGGGCTTGTGCAAGTTTAACTGGGTTCCTAAAT
>CALYRQ010000175.1 GCA_945483375.1 uncultured Elusimicrobia bacterium | reverse complement strand
CCGCGCTGACCAACGAAATCGGCCACAATGCCATCGGCGCGGACGATAAAGAAAACAAAATCGTTACGTATTTGGAAGAAGCCCGCAACATGGGTTTTGAAATTCTGCCGCCGGATATCAACGCCTCGCAGCCCGAGTTTTCCGTAGACGTAAAAGACGGGAAAGAATGTATCCGCTACGCACTGGAAGCCATTAAAAACGCGGGCGAAGAAGGGTGTATTTCCATTGTAAAAGAACGCGAAAAAGACGGCCCGTACAAGTCGCTCGAAGATTTATGCAGCCGCATTGACTTATTCCAAGCCAATAAAAAAACGATCGAAAGTTTGGCCAAGGCCGGCGCCATGGACAGCATCGCCCCGGACCAGGACCCCAAAATCACCCGCGCCAACATTTTGGCCGGGATTGATAACGCCGTCGACGTGGCGCACATGGTCGCCAAAGAAAAAGAAAAAAATACGGGCAACCTGTTTGGGGATGATTTTTCTTCCGTGTTAAGCGTCAAACAAACGGCCCCCGTGGAAGCCGCGCCGCTGACGCAAAACGAACTGTTAAGTTGCGAAAAAGAAGTGCTGGGCCTGTATTTCAGCGGACACCCCATGGCCAAATACCAGGGCAATCTGCCGCAGCTGCACTGCACGCCGATTTGCGATATTTTGGAGGGTAAAGCCTCCGGACGCCTAAACGTGCTGGGCATTGTAACGCTTTTCAAAAAACGCCAAAACAAGAAAACGAAAAAAGACTGGGCGCAGCTTGTGATTGAGGACTGCACAGGCTCGCTGCCCGTCAACGTTTTCCCGCGCACCTATGAAAATATGGGCGGAAAACTGGCCCCCAACGCCATTTTTAACTTTTTGGGCGATATCCGCGTGGACGAGGACAGCGCACGCATCGAGCTCAACTTGCAGGACGTCAGTAATGTGACGGATTTAATCGCCAACATCGCCAAAGAGTTTACCATTCGCCTGCCGGCCGATTATTCCAAACAAAACTTGCAGAAACTCAAAAGTTATTTGGATATGACGCGCGGCACCACTACGGTATTTTTGGAAGTTCCTTCCAAAGCAAACCCGGAAAAAATACACCGCATCCGCACGAGTAAGCGCGTGCTTTTGCACAAAGGGCTTTTGGAGTTTATCGAAAATACCATCGGAAACGCGTGGAGCTTTAAGTAATTAAGTCCCCGGTTAATCCGGGGATTTTTTATGTCCCCCGGGCAACTTTCAAAGAGTTATAATTATTAGTAAGCGGACCTTTACCGCCCGCCGTTTGGAGGGAAAACCGTGAGTATTTTCGAAGCGTTAATGATGTTAGGTTTCGGCCTTGCCTGGCCATGCAACATTTATAAATCGGTCAAAACAAAAACCGCCGCCGGAAAAAGTTTTGCGTTTATGATTACCATCGAACTGGCTTATTTGTGCGGCGTCATCCATAAAGTGTTTTACAATTTTGACGCGGTGATTTGGCTGTACATCGCCAACTTTGTAATGGTACTTATCGACTTAATGCTGATGATCCGCAACCGCAAACTGGACCTGAAACGCGCCGCCGCCAAAACCGCCCAGGCGCAAATGCAGGCAAGCTGAACTTTTTTTTCGCCGGATTATTTGCTATAATAAATAGGTAGTCTTCAGTTATAACGAATAATTTAAGCCCAGTTGGCGCAGCGCTAGTAAAACAAAGTTCGTTCCCGCTCCAAGGGAATGCGCCCGCTGGAAATAGGCAGTAACGATAAACAATTTAAGCCCAGTTGGCGCAGCGGTAGCGCGTTCCCTTGACATGGGAAAGGTCATAGGTTCAATCCCTATACTGGGCACCATTTTTCTTACTAAAAAAGCTTCTTTCGTTGTTCTTGGCTTCTTCGGGTACCTCGGGCTCCGCCCTTTTACAGTACACTCTCAGTCGCCAACGCCTAGAAAGAAGCTTTTTTATTTTGACTCTCGCCGCAATTATTTTTTGAACACTATTTAAAAAACCACCTGAAAAGGTGGTTTTTATTTTCCAGGGGAATTTTATACCCGTATTTTTGGGTTGTCCCCCGCCTTAAAATCTGCTAAAAATATAGTAAGAGATTTTTTAAGGAACTTTTATGATTCGATTTAATTGCGATTACAGCGAAGGCGCGCATCCTGTCATTTTAGAGAAACTCGCGCAAACCAATTTGGAACAAACGCCCGGCTACGGGCAAGACCCTTACTGCCGGCAGGCGGCGGAAGTCATTAAAACGCTCTGCCAAACGCCGGAGGCGGACGTCCACTTTTTATGCGGCGGCACGCAGACAAACTTAACCGTCATCGCCGCCATGCTCCGCCCGTACCAATGCGTTATCTCGCCCGATTCCGGGCACATCAACGTGCACGAAGCCGGCGCCATTGAAGCCACCGGCCACCGCATTTTGACGGTGCCGGAAGAGAACGGAAAAATTACCGCCCAGCAAATCGCCCGCGTATGCCAGGCGCACTGGCAGGATGACAACCCGGAATTTGCCCCCCAGCCCAAACTGGTTTATCTCTCGTTCCCCACGGAATACGGCACACTATATTCCAAAGAAGAACTTTCCGACATCCGCCGCGTGTGTGACGAACACAATCTCTATTTGTTTATGGACGGCGCGCGCTTGGGCTACGGCCTCACCGCCGAAGGGAACGATTTAACCCTGCCCGAAATCGCCGCCTGCTGCGACATTTTTTATATCGGCGGCACCAAACTGGGCGCGCTGTTGGGGGAAGCCGTTGTCATCGTCAACCCGAAACTGCAAAAAGATTTCCGTTATTTTATGAAACAGAAAGGCGCCATTTTGGCTAAAGGCCGCTTGCTGGGAATCCAATTTGTAGGGCTTTTGGAAAACGGCCTCTATTTTAAACTGGCCGAACACGCCAACAAAATGGCGGCGATGATTCGCCGCGCCTGCGAGGAAGCCGGCTGGCAAATGTAGTACGATTCACCCACCCGGAAGAGAGGAAGCGCGTATCCATGACCTTTAC
>CALYRQ010000174.1 GCA_945483375.1 uncultured Elusimicrobia bacterium | reverse complement strand
CGGGGGGAACCGTTTCGCCCGCCAAGGAGTTTACAGTATGGATGCTTTTATTTCGTCCGTTATTACGCTGGCGCTCGTAATGGACGGTTTCGGTAATATCCCGTTATTTATCGCCGCGCTTAAGAAAGTGGCGCCCGAACGCCGCAAAGCCGTACTCGTGCGAGAGTTGGGTATTGCGCTTCTTATCATGGTGGCGTTTTTGTTCCTCGGCAAATGGTTCTTAAAAGCGTTTGGCATTCAGGAGTATTCGCTGAGTATTGCGGGCGGTATTATTTTGTTTATTATTTCCGTCAAACTCGTGTTTGGCGGGGAAGAAGAAACCAAGAGCGACCCGAAAGAAGACGAGCCGTTTGTGGTGCCGCTTGCCATTCCGCTGGTGGCGGGTCCGGCCGCTTTGTCCATGGTCATGATTACGGCCGCGCAGCAGCCCAATAAATTCATTACGCTTTGCGCGGTGATTGTGGCTTCGCTTATCAACTCGGCTATTTTGATGGCGTCGTTTCCTATTAGCAATCTCCTGGGAAAACGCGGGCTGACGGCCATTGAGCGGTTGACGGGTATGATTCTTATTTTAATGTCCGTCGATATGGTGATGGGCGGAATTTCCAAATTTATGAGCTTATAGGAGCCGTATGAAATGAAAAAGTGGTTTGCCGTTTTGGTTTTGTTTTTATGCGCGGCTGCCGGGTTTGCGCAAAATACGCAGAAAGTGGAATTTGCGCTGTTTGTCAGCCCCACCTGCGTGCATTGTAATAATCTAAAACGCGAATATTGGCCGAAACTGAAAGAAAAATACAAAGACGCCGTCCATTTTACGGAATATGATTTGTCCGTGGACGGCAACCACTTGATTTTTATGGAAACTGCCAAAGCATACGGGTTGACGGAAGGCCTCGGTTATCCGGCTGCGGCGGTGGGCAAGACTTTTTTGATGGGCTATCCCACCCAAATCGGTACGTATGCCGAAACGGCCATCGAACGAGCCCTTTTGCTGGGCGAAAAGACGGACGTGCGCACCGAAGCGTCCGCGCAGGGCGAACCGGAAAAAGCGTTTAAAAAAATTACGTTTTGGGCGATTGTCGGCGCGGGCTTAATCGACGGCATTAATCCGTGCGCGTTTGCGGTCATCGTGTTTTTTATCTCGTTCTTAACCGTATATAAGTACAACCGCCGGGAAATCGTGCTGGTGGGCGCGGCGTATTGTTTTGCCGTGTTCTGCGCGTACCTGCTGCTGGGACTGGGCGTATTTAAGTTTTTGTATGCGATGCGCGGGTTCTCGTACGTTATTAAAGGGTTCTATATTTTAACGGCGGGGCTGTGCCTGCTGTTTTTTGCGCTCAGCGTGTACGATTTTTGGGTGTATTTCAAAACCAAAAAGGCCGACGGTATGCTTTTGCAGCTGCCGATCGGGCTCAAAACGCGTATCCATAAAATTATGGGTTTTTTCCTGCGCGATAAAAACAAAAGCGCGCTGCGTTTGACGCTGGCCGCGCTGGCGGTGGGGTTTGGCGTATCGCTTGTAGAAGCGGTGTGCACCGGGCAGGTGTACGTGCCTACTTGCGTGCTGATTATGCAGGACCCGGCTTTCCGCGCCCGCGCCGCGTTTTATTTGGTACTCTATAATTTGATGTTTATTGTGCCGCTGATAGCGGTTTTTGTGCTGGCGCTGGCCGGATACGAATCAAAAGGCTTTAACGACTTTTTAAAGAAACATTTGGGACTGACCAAGCTGTTGTTGTGCGCCGTATTTTTAGGTTTATTTGTGTTACTCGTCGGAAATATTTAATTATGAGGTGCTTTTATGGCTAAACGATCGGCCCGCTGCGGCGGTTTTACGTTGTTGGAAATCTTGGTAGTGGTGGTTATTGTCGCCATTTTGGCCTCATTTGCCTGGCCTTCTTACCAACGTTTTATAGAACGAATGCGCATGGCGGACGCGCTGGCCCTTTTTGGAACGGAACGTGCGGCGCAGGAACGGTATATGCTGTCCAAACACCATTATACCCGCCAATGGCCGCTGTTGGACGCGGTTCCGGTGGAAGTCCATTCTCCGATTAATACGGACGGCTCCGGCAAAGGATATTTAAGCTCCGACGGAACGGTTTTTTATACGCGCGGCGGTGCGGAGCTGGCTGATGAAGACCGTAAACCCGGTTTTGCGGTTAAGTTTGAAGTATTTGACGGAACCCAGTGGTTTATTACGGCGGACCGTGTGGGGGGCGCTTGGGGTGGATATAAGTATACGTTGGTGCGTCCGTTTGACGATACCCGCGCGGTTTGTATCCCGGATTTAACGCACGCGGACAGCGTGCTGATGTGCACCGATTTTATGGGAGTGGAAACGGCCGACGAACTGCCGCCCGATCCGCGCCCCGTGCTGTAACTGCATCTTTGTAGTATAATCGGAAAAAATCAATGAGGTATTTGTGGTTTTGTTGGTTTTTGCTGGGCGCGGTTGCTTTTTGGAAAAGGGGCGACCGCGCTCGCGCGCGTAATACCTTGTTTATAACGGGGCTTTTTTTATTGGTTTGCGCGGCGGCCCGCGTGTGTTTGCTGTTCACTTCTCCTGCCGTATTTTCCTCTCTTTCTTTTTTTCAAATGATAAGCGCTTTCTGCCGCGGCGTATTGACGGATGCGCCTGTTTTTGCGCTGTTTTGCGGTCCGTTTTTACTCCTCTTAAATTTGCCTTGCACGCGTTTGGGCTGGCAAAAGTTCCTCATGGGGATATCTTTCTTTTTTATCGGGATTGTGCTTTTTATCTTGGCGGGGGACGTGGTTTATTTCCGTTTGGTCGGTCGCCATACGGGGGCGGACATTTGGAATTTAATCATGTCTTTTTCGCTGGTATGTTTGGTGGTGTGGACAGAATATAAATGGGCGTTGGCGGCGGCTGCGGCGGCTATGGCATGTTTAACGTGGCTGGGAACAAAACTGGCCCAAAAATCCGGCGCGCCCCGCCGCGGGCCGTGGCTGTGGGAGTTGCTTTGCCTGCTTTTTTT
>CALYRQ010000173.1 GCA_945483375.1 uncultured Elusimicrobia bacterium | reverse complement strand
TACGACCTGGAAACAGGCGCCGGGACGTATACCCCCGCAACCTTCTTCGGCTCGCTTACCAAAAAACCCGTCAACCGCGCTTACGTGGAACCCTGCCGCCGCCCCGCCGACGGCCGCTACGGCGAAAATCCCAACCGCTTGGGCAAATACTACCAATACCAGGTAATTATGAAACCGGCCCCGGCTAACATTCAAGAGATTTATTTAAACTCCTTAAAAGCCATCGGCCTCGACCCCAAACAGCATGACGTACGCTGGATTGAGGACGACTGGCAGTCCCCCACCCTGGGCGCGTCCGGCGTCGGCTGGGAAATTTGGCTCGACGGTATGGAAATCACCCAGTTTACCTACTTCCAAAACATGGCCGGATATGCGTTAAACCCGATTACGGTGGAAATCACCTACGGGCTGGAACGCATCGCCATGTACTGCCAAAAAGTGGATAACGTGTTCGACCTTCGGTGGAACGAAGAAGTAACCTACCGCGACGTGCGCCACGAAGAAGAACGCCAGTTCTCCCACTATTATTTCGAAGAAACCGACCCCGAACGCCTCCGCCGCTACATTCAGGAATGTGAAGAAGAATGCTTTAAATTGTGTAAAAAGGGGCTGTATCTTCCGGCGTATGACGACGCGATGAAACTTTCCCAATACTTCAACATGCTTGAAGCGCGCGGCGCGATTTCCGTATCCGACCGCACGAACAACATCACCAAAATCCGCAACCTGGCCAAAGCCTGCGCCAAAGCCTATGTGGAAAGCGTGGAAAAGAAAGAAGAACAGGAGGCCGCCAAATGAACGCTTTACTCGAAATCGGCGTAGAACACTTGCCCGCCCGCTTTATGGCCCCGGCGCTCAAACAACTGGAAACGCTGGCTGCCAATTTGCTGGCCGAAAAACGCATTTCTTATAAATCCATTCAAACGTTTGGCACGTACCGCCGTTTGGTAACGGTAATTGAAGATATTGCCGAAAAATCGGCCGACGTGCAGAAAGAAGTCAAAGGGCCGCCCGCCAAATTGTTAAAAGACGCCAACGGCAACTTTACCCCCCAGAGCGCGGGTTTTGCGCAGAAAAACGGCCTAAAGCCCGAACAGTTGACCGTCGTAGAAACGGAAAAAGGCCCGTTCATTTACGCCAAAGTTAAAATCAAAGGCGAAAAGACGGCCAAACTGCTGCCCGAAATTTTCACGCGTCTGGTAACCGGGCTGGAATTTGCCAAAAACATGATTTGGGAAGACTCCGGCCTGCGTTACGGCCGCCCGATTCGCTCGCTCATCGGTCTGTACGGCGACAAAGTGGTTAAATTCTCCGTCGCCGGAGTGGATTCCAACCGCAACACATACCCGCTTTCTTCATTCGGCCGCAAGCCCATTAAAGTGGAACACGCCGACAAAGATTACTATGCAGACCTCCTGCGCAACCAGCCGCAGCCCATTCTGGCGCTTCCCGAAGAACGCCGGGAAGCCCTCATCAAAACCGTTTCCAGCGAAGCCGCCGTACACGGCTACAAAGCGGATTTGGACGAAGATTTAATCCAGGAAACCGTTTGGTTTACCGAACACCCGGTGGCCGTAAGCGGTAACTTTGAAATTAAATTTTTAACGCTCCCCAAAGACCTTATCACCACGGTGCTTAAAAAACAAATCAAAATGTTCCCGGTGACGGACGCCAAAGGCGAGCTGCAGCCGTATTTTATCGCCGTGCGCGACGGTATTTCCGTCAACCAAAACGAAGTGTCGGACGGATTTAAAAAAGTAATGTCCGCCCGCCTGTCGGACGCGGTGTTCTTCTTTGAAAACGACAAGAAAGACGGCCTTGCCAAATTCCACGACAAGTTGAAAAACATCCAATTTTTGGAAGGCCTCGGATCCATGGCGGAAAAAGCCGTGCGCACCCAAAAACTGGCCACCTGTTTGTGCGAAAAACTGGGCAAAACCCAGCTGAAAGAAACGGTGGACTTTGCCGCCGCGCACGCGTATGACGATTTGGCCAGCCACGTGGTGTACGAATTCCCGGAACTGCAAGGTTATATGGGCGGCTGCTACGCCGAACTGGAAGGCCGCAAAGACGCCGCCAACGCCTTGAAAGAGTTTTACTATCCGCTGACTTCGTCCTCCGAGCTTCCGTCGGACGAAGCGGGACAGATTGTTTCCCTGGCGGGTAAGATTGATACGCTTGTCGGCAACTTTTTAATCGGGCAGGTTCCTACCGGAAGCGAAGACCCTTTCGCCCTGCGCCGCCAAGCCTTTGGCGCGGTACGCATCATGCTGGAAAAAGGAATGAACGTTTCCATGAAAGAATTGGTGGATACGGCTTCGTCCCTCTATCCCGCCGGAACGCAGGATAAAGGACTCGCCCAGCTGCCGGGCTTCTTATTCCAGCGTTTGGCCCTGGTGCTTGAACAGCGCGGGCACGACGCGCGCGTATTGGATGCGGTTTCCAACTGGTACGAGATGCCGCTGCCGCAGATTGAAGCCTTAGTCAGCGCGCTGGAAACCGTCAAAACGGGCGAAGAGTTTGCCGCCGTGTTGGAATCGGCCAAACGCGTGTGCAACATTTTAAAGAAAGCCGGCGAAGTGAGTGAAAACGTAGACGAAAAACTGTTTGAACTCCCGGCCGAAAAAGCGTTGTACGACCAAATCCAGGAAGTGGACGCTTCGCTGGGCTGCCGCGTGCATACGGCCTCCAACAAAGAAGCGTACTTAAACGTGCTGAAAACGTACGGCGCGTTTAAAGAACCGCTTGCCAACTTCTTTAAAGACGTAATGGTAAACGACGAAAACGAAGCCGTAAAAAACAACCGTTTGGCTTTGTTGGCGCGCGTACGCCGCTACTTAACGCAAACGGTGGCGGATATTACCAAGCTGTAAATCAAAACATTAATGAAACTCCCCGGGCGTGAGCCCGGGGAGTTTCATTTTAGGGCTTATTATTGTTTTTATACTTGTTACCCTAAAAATCCGTCACTAGCCCGATAGTATCAAAAAAGAAAAACGGGTCA
>CALYRQ010000172.1 GCA_945483375.1 uncultured Elusimicrobia bacterium | reverse complement strand
CAGCGTCTGCCCCAAATGCGGCTACATTGAAGGCGAACATTTCGAATGCCCCAAGTGCAAGGCCGGACGCATGCAGGAACTGGAACGCAAAGTAAGACTTTTGGAAGAACAGCTCTACAGCAAATAGTTCTTTATAAATTACCTTTTTTGGGTTATTTTTCACGGTTAAAATAACCCAAAAAAGAAGTTGAACCGGCACCCGCAAAGTGCCATAATAAAAGTACGGGTTTTCACGGGCCCGCACTGTCAACCGACCGATAAAAGACAATTAGGAGAAACAATATGACCGCTCAAGAAAAACAAGCCATTGAAAACAAAATTTCCGAACTTAAACAAGAAATGAACGAAACGCATGGTTCCAAATGCGAAGTATACTCCCGCGTAGTGGGTTACTTGCGCCCGGTGCAGAACTGGAACAACGGCAAAAAAGAAGAATTCGCCATGCGCAAAACCATGAACGTCGGCGGATGCTCCTGCGGATGCGAATGCCACAGCGACAAATAAGTTTTATTTAACCTCGCAACGGAGTTCGGATGAAAATAGGCGGACTGATTAAATTCACGTTAATAGACTTCCCGGGCCGGCCGGCCGCAGTGGTATTCACCCAAGGGTGCAACTTCCGCTGCCGCTACTGCCACAACCCGGAGCTCGTGTATCCGCATATGTTCTCCGAACCCGTTGCCATGGAAGAAATTTATTCCTTTTTAAAACGCCGTCAGGGCACCCTGGAGGGCGTTGTAGTATCCGGCGGGGAACCTACTCTGCATGAAGATTTGCCTTCGTTTATGGCCGATTTAAAGGCCATGGGCTATGCCACTAAATTGGACACAAACGGCACCCGCCCCGATATGCTCAAAAGCCTGCTGGACGCCAAACTGCTGGATTACATCGCCATGGACATCAAAGCCCCCCTGGAAAAATACTCGCTGATTACGGGCGTGGATTTTAACCCGGAAGTGCTTAAACAATCTATGGACCTTATCCGCCAAAGCGGCGTAGATTACGAATTCCGCACCACATACGATAAAGAAGTGTTAACGGACGCGGACATTTCCACCATCACCCAACGTTTGGACGGCAAAAATTACCGCGTACAGGAATGTTTGCCCGTCGCCAAAGAAAAAGCGACGCTGAAGGTAATGCATAAAGAGATTTAAATTATAATGTAATATGCAAAAAGCCGCTTGGCCTACAACGCCAAGCGGCTTTTTATTGCTATCTTACAAATACCCCAACTGTAAATACGGAGCTGAATACAAATCCCGCCACAAGAAAACGGAGTTTTCTTCTTGTCTGTTAGCGGCGGATAAAATCTAGCGAAGCTGAAATTTTGAAACAAAAGCCCCCGGGCTTACGCCCGGGGGGATTCATAAAATTATTAATCAACAACTTTCATTTTTATCCAAACAGTCAATTTCAGAATATCCTGTTTGTGTTGGCAATCACTTGCACCCAGCCCTATTTCACGTCCTTGCCCAACACGTCAGCAAAAAATTCCAAATCATCGGCCGTAGACGAACCGGCAAACACGTGCTGAATGTTTTCTCTAATCAACTGAGGGATAGTAACCGTTTGGCCCCACCCCGCTTTAATGGGCTTGTTAATTTCTTTATTCAAGGCTAACGCCTCCGATTCGGATTTTTGATACAGGGCCAAATAATTGTCCATTAAATCCATCATATCCTGCAAGGAATAAGACCCATTAAATTCTTTTCTTGTTTCCGTAACTCCGCGGAAAGACGCCAAGCTGTTCAACACAGCCGTCTGTTTATCATTAATTTGTTTTTCCGCTTGAGACACCGCTTTTTTCCCGAGTAAAAACTCAAAGCGGTCAAAATCATCAGCCGTAGAAGTACCAGGAAACACATGCTGGATGTTATCTCTAATCAGCTGGGGAATGGTAACCGTTTGGCCCCAACCGGCTTTAATGGGCTGGTTGATTTCTTCATTCAAAGCAACCGCGGCGGATTCGGACTCGTTCGCCAACGCGATATAGCTGTCCATCAGACCGGTCATGCTCTGAAGGATAAAAGACCCGTTAAATTCTTTTCTTTTTGTCGTAACTTCGCGGAAATTTTGCAAATTCTCCACTACAGCTTCCACTTTCTGGGGATGTTTAGCAATAGCCTCCAGCACAGCCCGATTCAGTTTTTCGTTTTTCTGGGGATGTTTAGCAATAGCCTCCAGCACAGCCCGATTCAGTTCTTCGTTCAACTCGCGGCTCATGGGCCGTTTTGACACTTGGGCAAAAGCCGGCAACCCCAGCACCGTCAAGGCCAAGAACGTAACAAATAGTTTTTTCATATCCGTCTCCTTGTGTTATGCAAAAATTCTTTACTTCTGTATTTAGTGTAATAAATCAAGCCGTCTGCAACAAGGGCCTAAAGACCTACTTTCTTATAGGCCCCGCCTGGGCCCCTAGTAATTAAACTGGCCTTTTTCGTACACCACGCGGGTGGAACCGTCTTTTAAGCGGGCGGTAACGGTTTTATCTTCGGTATTAATCAAATCCCAATGCAGAGAGGAGTCGTTAAAACCGAGTTTTTCTTTGAGTTTTTTATCCAGTTCGCTCTGCGTGCCGGCATACGTATCGGCATAACTCGCGCCCACGGCTACATGGCAGTTGCCGTATTTGCCGCCAAAGTTTTCATCATACAGAATATCGGCCATAAATTTGGTGATTTTGGAAAACCGGCGGTCCGTCAGCGAGAACTCGCCGATTTGCGCCGCCCCGCGGTCCATCGCCAGCATTTTGCGTACAAACTCGCCGCCCTGTTCGGCGTCCGCTTTTACGGCGCGCCCGTTGTTAAATTCCAGTTTTACGCCGCGCACGTAATTGCCGCTTCTGTAAGAGGACAAATCAGCAAAATATACGCCGCGCGTACCGCGCCAGTCGGGCGACGTGAAAATTTCAAAAGACGGCACATTGCACCCGCCGCCCGCAATAAATTTGCGTTTTTCGCCAAGCAGTACTTCAAAATCCATATGTTCCGACTGTACCCGCAGC
>CALYRQ010000171.1 GCA_945483375.1 uncultured Elusimicrobia bacterium | reverse complement strand
GGATTTTTCCCCCGGGGCTTTTTTGCGGCTTCTTGCGGGACGGGCAACTAGGGAGGGGCGGCCCCTGTGCGCCGCCCCCTGCGGGCCGCACCCTGCGGGCCGCTCCCTGCGGGCCGCTCCCTGCCCCCGGCAAGACCTTCCAGGCCAGCCCCTGTGGGCCGCCGTTGGGGCTCGCCTGTTCGTAACTGGCGGCATATCCAAAACAGTGTGGCCTAAACTAATCAGAAGAGCGCGGGTCCTCGCCGGACGGGCGACTTGGGGAGCCCAGGCTCTGGGCAGTTATTTCTTTGTTAGCGTCATTTCTAAAACAATGTGGCTCCATTAGTCAAAAGAGTGCGGACAATCTCCGCGGCCTGGAAGGCCTTGATTCGTTTTTTTTTTTTGATATCCTACTCCTAGCGGGTTGATTTTTAGGGTATCTCCTGTTAAAATAAATAATAGTCTTATAAATCAACGCGCTAAGGAGTTTTTATGAAAAAAGGGTTTACTTTAATAGAGTTGTTGGTCGTCGTTTTAATTATCGGTATATTGTCGGCGGTGGCTCTGCCGCAGTATACCAAAGCGGTGGAAAAATCCCGCGCCATGGAGGCTGTGACCGCCGTCAAAGCTATTAAAGACGCGCAGGAAGTATTTTATATGGCTAACGGACATTATGCTTCTTCTTTGGATGAATTGGATATTAAAGTGGAGCCCGTATTAAAAGATTTTTCCTTAGAAGTAGGTTTCCTTTCTTCGGGGCGTTATGCGTATTATAACACCAAAAAAGGCTATTATATCGCCGGCAGCGGGGCCTTTAGAAGCGGTCTGGCCGCCACGGATACGCCGGATATGATTTACTGCTGCGGGGACGGCGGCGGAAGCAATATTTGCGCTACAATCGGCCGGGAAAAAGTATCCGCTTCCCACTGCGGCAACGCCTATCGCATTTATTAATTTTCACTTTCTCATTCCTTTTGCCTTCCGGGATTTCCCCGGAAGGCTTTTTGTTGCCACTCAACCCCGGTTATTTTCTCATGCCGCCAAAGGGCTTGACCCGTTTTTTTTTTTTGATAACATGGGATAAGTTATAAGGAATCCGTCATCCCGTAGTGCCGTAATACGGGAGCTGTTGTTTTCTAAATCGCAGATTCCCGATTACAACCCTCGGGAATGACGCTTATTTAAGGGGGAAATGTCCTATGTATCAAAAAGTTGTCATCCCAGGCATGGACCTGGGATCCAGGCTGTTTAATAGTAGTTGTAAACCTTATAATAATCTAGATTCCCGGTTCACCATGCGGTACCCGGGAATGACAAAGCGCGGTTTTACCCTCATCGAATTGTTAGTCGTCGTCTTAATTATCGGGATTTTATCTGCCGTAGCGCTGCCGCAGTACCAGTTGGCGGTAGACAAAGCGCGTTGGAGCAATATGGTTGCGCTGACGGAACCGTTCCGTAAAGCGGTGGAGATAGCGTACATGGCTAACGGGGCGCCCCCGGGGTGGGATGAACTGGATTTAGATATGCCCTCTTCCTGCCGTTTGATTGGCGGACAAAAAGACCATTACGATTGCGATGGCCTGTATATCGATTTGTATTCGGGGTCAGCGTTAAACTTACGCGCTTGGGGCGAGGCGTTGGGTACAAATGTCCAGTATTATACGTGGTTTGATTTTTCTCCTTATCCCGGGCGGAGGGAGTGCAGTGCCACCAGCGCGCGCGGTATAAAACTTTGCAAATCTTTGGGCGGAGTGGAAAGCGGCGGCGTATATGTGTTGCCTTAACCGTTTGTACATCATAATCCCCCGGTTGTGGCCGGGGGATTTCTTTTTATGCCTTTGTATTGTCAAAATGTTTTTTATTGACGAACATTTCCGATTGGTCGGTCGCCCAGTTTAGCTGTTCTTCCAACTCTTTGGCGGCGCGTTCCATATCGGCGTCGTCCTTTACGCGGACGGTTTTCCCGTACGTCAGCGCGGTTTTGCCAAACGGCAGCGGCACGCGCATTTTATCCCAGGATCCCACTTTAATTTTGTGGCTGAGCGCCGTGCCCACCGGGATAATCGGCAACCCCGTTTTTTTAGCCAAAAACAAAATGCCCGATTGCACCTTGTAGATGGGCCCGCGGGGGCCGTCCGGCGTGAGCATGGGGGAGTAGCCGTCCCGCGCGGCGTGCATTAAGTGGATAAGCGCACGCGCACCGCCGCGGCTGGAGGAGCCGCGCACCGCCAGCATGCCGAACTTGGGCAGACACCGGGCGATGTATTCCCCGTCGCTGGACTGGCTGATAAGCGGGGCGATTTTCTGCCCCTTATAGGGATATAACAAAAAGAGCTGTTGGTTGTGCCAAACGGCGTAAATGACGCCTTTTCCTTCTTTCTCAAGGCGTTGGCCTTCTTCGGATTTGAACCAGTAAATGCGGGTGGTCCAACCCAAAAAAACAGTATAAAAATAGGCTAAAGTGGAGCCGACGGCGTGTTTCCAGTCGGTATACTCAATATCGGGCATTATTTTTTTCCTTTTTTGCGCGTTTTTTGCCATGGCACTAAAAATACGGCGCTGTAAGTGGGGTGCAACGTGCCGTCCGCCAGTGTTAAATCGATTTTTTCCGCGTTGATTTTTTCCAAAATAAGCGGCAGTGTTTTTTCCGCCAGGGTTTTCTCCAGCCGGACGGCTTCACGCAGCAGTTTGGGCGGCGCGTACAAACCGAACGGGGGGAGGTAAACAAATTGCGGTTCCTGCGTTTCGTACTCTTCTTTTTGCGCCTGTTCGCGCACTAAATCGGTTACAAAGCTGATTGCGTTTTTCAAAAATTCCAAAATGATACTGCCCGCTACGATGTTTTTGGGCTCGCCGTGTTCTTTGGCGGCCTGCAGAAAGGGCTCTAGGGTATCACCCAGCGGAACTTCGCAGGCGGTGAACAGTTCTTTATGGACGGCGCTGTCCTCGTCGAGTTCCCAGTGCGCGTCCTGGTTAAATTCGTACACGACCCCCGGGTCCAGCAGGGTAAACGCGTTTAAAATATACTGGGTTACTTCCAGCTCGCTTGTGAACCCGGCCTGGCGC
>CALYRQ010000170.1 GCA_945483375.1 uncultured Elusimicrobia bacterium | reverse complement strand
GTCCTCTGCAACCCGCCTTACGTCGGACAAAAAAACAATAAAGCCTTGTTCGAACGCTTGCGCCGTCAGACGCGTTGGAAACCGCACATTTCCCCCAAAGGGGATTTATTATATCTTTTTTTCCATTTGGCGCTTGAAGTGTTAAAGCCCGGCGGCGTGGGCGGATTTTTAACCACCGCCTATTTTGCCCGAGCGGCCTCGGCCGCCGGACTCCGGGCGCGGCTCAAAGAAGAAGCAGCTTTTCTGCGCTTAGTTGATTTCCGTTCGACCCGGCTGTTTGCCCGCGCCCCCGGCCAGCACAATTTAATCAGCGTATTTCAAAAAACCGACGAAAAACCGCTCTGTCGAGTAGGGGAAGAAAACCAGCCCGTAGCCCAGGAAGCGTTATACAACGGCCCAACGCATTTTTTAAACACCGCCGCGCAAGATGAGACTACCGCTTCCCTGCTGAAAAAGATGGCCGCCGCGCCCCTGCGTTTAAAAGATGTCGCCGCGGTTTCCAACGGGCTCATGACGGGATGCGATAAAATTTCCGCCGCTCACTTATCCCGCCACCATCTGCCCGGCGTACGCAAAGGCGACGGTGTGTTTGTTCTTTCACAAGCGGAAAAAAACGCCCTAAACCTCTCCCCGGCCGAACTCACCAAATTAAAACCCTTTTTTAAAAATTCGGATATCTCGCCCTATGCGCCCCATACCGCTGCCCAGTACTGGCTGGTTGATTTTTTCTACCCCAACGACCGGGAAACCGATTTTTCCGTCTACCCGCATTTAACGGCCCATCTGGCCCGTTTTAAACCCGTATTACTGGCGCGCAAACAAAACAACAACGGTATCGACAAACAGCTTAAAAAAGGCGCCTACTGGTTCGGCTCCGTCCGCCGAAAAATGGATTTCGACGCGGACAAACTGGCCGCTCCCCAGCGCGCCCGCGCCAACACGTTTGCTTTTGCGCCGGGCCCGTGGTACGCCAGTTCGGACGTCTATTTTATCTCTGCTCCCAAACCCGGGTTCAGCCTGTGGTATCTGCTTGCGCTGTTCAACTCCGCGCCGTATTACGCGTGGCTTTTCCACAACGGCAAACGCAAAGGGAATTTGTTGGAACTCTATTCCCAACCGCTCTTAGAATTGCCCGTTCCGCAGGCGCAAAAAAACCAACAAAACGCCCTGGAAACGCTGGCCAAAGGAATTTACCGCAAAAAACAGGAAAATCCTGCCGCGGATATAAGCCAGGAAGAAGAAGCCGTCAACTTACTGGTGGGAACACTGTTCACCCTCGCGCCCAGGGAACTCGCCCGTGCGGTCACTATGCGCCCTAAGTAACCGAACGACTTGAATCCTTGCCGCGCTCCGCCGTTTTTTGTATTTTATACTTATGAAAAAGTACAAACTCACCGTTTTTGCCGTCTTAACGGCTCTTTTTTCTTTCGGCGCGTACGCCGCGTTTATGTATGTTTATACGGAAAGCAAATTCGCGCCCGTGCGGCTGTTGGCAGACCCGCTGCAAAATACGCCCAGTTCAGCCTGGCAACCCGCTTCCGGCCGGCTTTTTATCCATCAGGTAAACACTGTCCGCCGCGCTAAAAATAAAGACGCGCGCTATAACGGCTACGAGCTGGATATTCTTCCCGCCGAAGAGGGGGGAGAACTTTTTGTGGCACATGACGCAGAGTCCCTTTCCGCCAAGGTAAAACTGGCCGATATTTTTTCCGCCCTCAAGCGTCCGCAAGACAAAACTTACTGGCTTGATTTAAAAGCCGAGTTGACACCCGCCCAGCTGGACGAAATTCTGCAAACGGCCGAACGCTTTAACATTCCGCAAGACAACCTGCTGTTTGAAACCACAGCAGGCCCCATGGCCAAGAGACTCAAACAGAAAGGATTATCCCTCGTACTGCAAATCCGCGACGGCTTTGACCGGGACGGCAACGATCCCGCCACCCGCGCACGGCTCAACCGGGAAATGTTGGCGGACTGGGAAGAATACCGTCCGGCGGCTGTGTCGGCCAGTTTTGGCAAATATCCTTTTTTGCGCGGATACTTTCCGAACATGCCCAAAGCCATATATTATTCCACCACCCGGCGGCCCAGCCTTAAAAAAGCCTTTATGGCGCGCCGCCTGCGGGAGGACCCGTCCGTCAAAATTTTTTTAATCGACGAATACACCTGGTAACCCGCTCCGGCGGCCGTTTTTCCACCCCCAAAAAACAGAGAAAACGCCTTGCCTAAAAATATCATTTTTTGTATTTTATATATGTCAGACGTAATTTATTCTCGGAGGAATTATGAACGCTGTAAAAACGTATTTTATCGACGTACTTAAAAATCATTATGTTGATTTCAAAGGCCGCGCCACCAGACAGCAGTACTGGATGTTTGTATTGTTCTATTTTATCTTGTCTATCGTCATCGGTATCATTGGCGCTATTTGCGGTGACACCGTAAACGGCATTTTGTCCACCCTTTTGACCTTAGGTCTTTTCCTGCCCTCTTTGGGTATCGGCGTACGCCGCTTGCACGACACCGACCGCAGCGGCTGGTGGTACTTGCTCATTTTACTTCCGTTTATCGGCGGCTTGGTGCTCCTCGTATTCTTCTGCTTGCCCGGCACGGAAGGCGAAAACCGCTTCAACAAATAAGTATTTTGAATGTTTACCGCTCCCCAATGGGGAGCGGTTTTTTATTTACGGAGAAATGAATATGGACCCTTTATCCCTTTTGCAAAAATACAATAAAGAGCCTTTCCACCTGTTGCACGCACTGACGCTGGAAGCCGTCATGCGCCGCTTCGCCCAAGAACTGGGATACGCGGACAACGCCGATTTTTGGGCTCTTTGCGGCCTTCTGCACGACGTGGATTTTGAAATGTTCCCAAGCGAACACTGCAAAAAAGCGCCCGAACTGCTCGCGGAAATCAACGCGCCCGCCGAACTGGTACACGCCGTGTGCGCGCACGGGTACGGCATCGTAAGCGACGTAAAACCCGAGCACGAAATGGAAAAAGTCCTCTTTGCCGTAGACGAACTGACGGGACTTATTCAGGCGGCGGCCCGGATGCGCCCGTCCAAAAGCACGCAGGACATGGAACTTTCC
>CALYRQ010000169.1 GCA_945483375.1 uncultured Elusimicrobia bacterium | reverse complement strand
AGCGTGTTGGGGTTAGTCGGGGAATCCGGTTGTGGGAAAACGACGCTTTGCAAAGTGCTTTTGGGAATTGAAAAACCGACCTCCGGCACCGTGCTGGCGGACGGAAAAAACACGGCGGAAATTTCCAAAGCAACGTGGAAAGAACTGCGCCGCGTGATGCAGGTGGTGTACCAGGATCCGTATTCCAGCCTGGACCCGCGCATGAACGTGCGCCAGGTATTAAGCGAGCCGCTGGATATCCACGGACTGAAAAAAGACCGCGCGGAACGGGAAACTTTTTTAAAAGGGTTATTGGCTTCCGTCGGAATGTCGGAAACGTTTTTGGACCGCTATCCGCATGAATTTTCCGGCGGGCAGCGTCAGCGTATCTGTATCGCCCGCGCGCTTGCGCTTGAGCCTAAAATTTTAGTGGCGGACGAACCCGTTTCAGCTCTGGACGTATCCGTGCAGGCGCAAATTTTGAATTTGCTTAAAAAAATCAAGCAGGAACGCCAAATTTCCATGCTGTTTGTAACGCACGATTTTGCCGTCGCCCGGTTCTTGTGCGACGAAATCGCCGTAATGTATAAAGGGCGCATTGTGGAACGCGCGCCCGCCGGAGAAATTTTTACGCGACCCTTGCACCCGTATACGCGGGCGTTGTTAGCCGCCGTGCCGCGGGTGGACGGAACCGGGTTCGCTTCCATAGCCGGTACGCCGGGGGTGGAACCCGGACGCGAAAACTGGGCCTGCCCGTTTGCGCCGCGCTGTTCGTCGTCGGCGGACGCTTGCCGTGCCTATCGTTTTGAACTGAAAGAAGTAACGCCGCGCCACTGGTGCGCGTGCGGAGCAATCGCCGCTGAATAATGTGGAGAATTTACCATGAAATTAAACGAAAAAAGACTTGTTGAAACTTTCTTAAAATTAGCCCGGACGGACAGTGAATCGTATGACGAACGCGCCATGCAGGAACTGGTAGAGAAGGAACTTCAAGACATCGGCTGCCGCGTAATGGTGGACAACGCCGGAAAAAAGTACCAAACCAACGCGCAGGGAAACGTAATTGCGTTTCTGCCCGGAACGGTTAAAAGCGCGCCGTTTGTACTGTGTTCCCACTTGGATACGGTAACGCCCGGAAAAGGGGTTAAACCCGTGGTTAAAAAAGATTGCATTACGTCGGACGGAACCACCGTGCTGGGCGGGGACGACAAAGCGGGCGTGGCGATTATTTTGGAAATTTTGCGTACGCTTAAAGAACAAACTCCCGCACATCCTCCTGTGGAAGTGATTTTTACCCTGTCGGAAGAAGTCGGGATGTTCGGAGCCAAAAATTTGGATTATAAAAAACTCAAAGGCCGCGAAGGGCTGATTTTGGATAACGAAGAAGTGGATACGCTGCTTATCCAAGGGCCGGCCGTCAACACGATTGAAGTGTGGATAAAAGGGCTGGCTTCGCATGCGGGCGTTGTGCCCGAAAAAGGCATTTCCGCGTTGGAAGTGGCGGCGTATGCGCTCGGACAAATGAAGCTGGGCCGCATTGATAAAGACACCGTGGCCAATTTCGGCGTGGTAAAAGGCGGCAGCGCCACCAATGTGGTCATGCCGGAGCTGTATTTAAAAGGCGAAGCGCGCAGCCTGGTAAACGAAAAACTCGCCAAGCAGACCGCGCACATGAAGGCGTGTTTTGATAAAGCGGTCAAACGTTTTACTAAAAAAATTAACGGCAAAACCTGCAAACCCGAAGTAAAATTTGTGGCGGTGGAGCGTTATCCCGCCGTGCGCGTGGATAAAAAACACCCGGTGGTTGCGTCCGCCGTGGCCGCCGCCAAAAAAGAGGGTGTGGCGCTTAAACCGATTGCCTGCGGCGGCGGGTGCGATGCCAACGTGCTGGCCGGAAAAGGTTTCACGCTGCCCAATGTGGGCGTGGGCGTGCGTGACTGTCACACCACCAAAGGAAAATTAATTTTAAAAGAATTTTTTGCCGCTTTCCACATTGTGTTGGAAACGCTGCTTTCCTATAAAAAATAAGGGATTTTATGCTCCGCTATATTTTAAGAAGACTTCTTCTCTTGCCGCTGGTGATACTGGGCGTTACGTTTTTGCTCTTTTTTCTTACCCAGCGGCTCAGCCCCGAAATGCGCGCGTCTTTGTACGTAAAAGATCCGCGCCAAATGGGTTCATTGGAAGAAGTCATCCGCAAATACGGCTTGCGCGACAATGTATTTAAACAATACGGCCGCTGGCTTTCCAATGTAGCCCGCGGCGATTTGGGCTACAGCCCCAGCGCCAATATGCCCGTCGCCCGCGCGATTAAAGAATATTTGCCCGCCACGATTCAGCTGGCGCTTGTTACCATTTTGCTCGTGGTATTTTTCGGCGTGTGGTTCGGCAGTTCGTCGGCCGTGCATAAAGACAAATGGCAGGATATCGCCGCGCGTATGTTTAGCGTGGGCGGGTTTTCACTCCCTATTTTTGTATTGGGACTGCTTCTTTTGATGATTTTTTACGGCAAACTCGGCTGGTTTGCGCCGGGCGGATATTCTTTTCAAACAGATATGGTGATCCACGGCGGTGCGTTTAAAACGTATACCGGGTTTTTACTCGTGGACGCACTGCTGAACGGAAATATGCGCGTATTCGGGGATGTTTTATCCCACCTGGTGCTTCCGGCCGTAACGTTGTGTATCGGTTCGTTTGCGCTCATGGTGCGCGTTATGCGCTCAAGCATGCTTGAGGAATTAAATAAAGATTACGTCCGCACCGCCCGCGCCAAAGGCTTGCCGGAAACGGCCGTCGTCTACAAGCACGCGGGCAAAAACGCCGTTATTCCCGTGATTACGCTGGCCAGTATCCAATTTATCCGCCTCTTGGGCGGAACGGTGATTGTGGAAACCATTTTTGATTACCCCGGCATTGGCCGCTTTGGCGTGCTGGCCGCGCAGCAGCTCGATATTGCCGGGATTTTGGGGTTTTCCTTAATGGTGGCGGTGCTGTTTGTCATCGGCAATTTACTGTCGGACATCTTATATACGGCGGTGGACCCGCGTATCCGGCTGGATTAAACTATGCTGAAAAATCGTATTTTTAAACGTATTTTTACGAATAAAACCTCTTTG
>CALYRQ010000168.1 GCA_945483375.1 uncultured Elusimicrobia bacterium | reverse complement strand
GCGGACGCCTGTTTGGCAATACCGTCACCGTAAATAACGCGGCTTCCGGCAAGGCTAACAATTTGTACGGTACTACACTTACGCTAGCGGGAGCAAAGACGAAGACACTGGACGTAAAAAGCGGCGCGTCGAAAATTACCACCCAGCATGACGGGGCGGACATGGTATGGAGCAACGAATACCAGGAAGACGACGCATGTAAAGCGGGTTCTGCCTGTGCCAAGCAGTATTTGCTGAAAGAGAAGAATACTTGCGATTCATCCGGCTCCGGCGCGTGTACCTCCTCGGGCGGGACGTGGGATAACGGCCTGTGCGGGTGCGTTTGCCCGTCCAATATGGTTTTGCAAGACGGTAAATGTTTAGGCGGATTTAAACCGGAAATAATTGATGTAGGGGTGTTGGTGGATTGCCATTATTGCCCGGGAACTTTTGATGGTCGTAAACAATGCGGTACGGCGGGAGCAGATCCGACTCACTGCTACTATGGTAATGATTTTGACAGTACTCACGGTTGTTCCCATGTGTGTGATGGGGGAAGCCTGGGCGTCAATTCGTATACTTTTTATCTAGGCGGGTCGTTGGTTAAATCTCCTAAAAGTGATACTGCCGCCGAGCGTTGGTTGTGGTGGTCCGGCGGAACTGTTATCGGCGGGCAAATGTATCGTTATTCCGGGGGCAGTATGCCGAACTGTTACGGCAGTGACTATCAGTCTCTTTGTGATAGAAACTGTACGCCCGGGGCTTCTTCCTGTACTTATAAGTGTTTGATTTCGAAAACGGATTCCGGCTGTTCAAACGGTACCTATAAATATTCCGGGGGCTGTGGCAGATCTCCCAACAATGCTTCCGGCACGGGCAAAGTAATGAGATGTGTAAAAGATATGTAAAAATAGGGCGGGGCTTGTGTCCCCGCCTTATTTTTTTTACACTACAAGTATGATTTATTTTGCACACCGCGGCGCCAGTGCCGAAGCCGTCCAAAATACAGTTCCCGCGTTTAAACGCGCCCGGGAACTGGGCGCGTCTTGCTATGAGTTGGACGTTCACCTTACGAAAGACGGCGCGCTTGTTGTCCATCACGATTATTCGCTTTTATCCACCGCCGGGAAAGACGTGCATATAAAAGACGTAACGTTTTCCAAACTTCAAACTTGTCCGCTTCAAAACGCGTTTGGCGTGGAAAGATTGTTTGTGCCGCGGCTTGAGGAAGTCCTCCCCGTGATTTTGCCCGGGTTGGAACTGCTTAATATAGAACTTAAAAACGATGATAACCGCTATCCGGGTATCGAAGATAATTTGCTGGCGTTTCTGCGTGCCCAGTACCCGCAGATTCTTCCAAAAATACTGTTTTCCAGCTTCGATTACGAAACACTTGCCCGCTTGCGCGTACTTGATAAAACGGCGCGAATCGGCCTGCTGACGCGCGCGTTTGACGTTTCCGCCGCGCTTCGTTTAAGGGCGGAAAGAGTGCATATGAATTATATGCGTTTTACGCCGGATATCGCCCGCGAGTGCCATGAAAACGGCCTGCTTGTTTATCTGTATACGGTGAACGAGGCGGAACTGGCGGCCCGGCTGGCCGCGCAAGGCGCGGACGGAATTTTTACGGACAGGATAGGGATGTTTCTTTAAAATAAAAAGCCCCGCAGTAAAGCGGGGCTTTTTTAGTGGGTAAGATTAATAATCGTAACCGTAGGAATTGGCGTCCTGGGAAGCGGCTTCTTCTCCCTCTCCGCCGCCCTGCATGCCGTAATATTCTTCCGGCGTGTAGCGTTTGGGTTTCTGCCAAAGGCGTTTTTCTTTCTTATAGTCGGCTTCGCTGGGTTCGCCGGGCACTTTGGGTTGTTGGCGGTCGTCAAAAAAGTAGATGGTTTTCTTTTCTTCTGGGCCGACGTTAAAAATATATTCGGATTCCGCCGCCGGGGCCGTTTCACGCCGTTCCAGCTCGGCGGCCGGGGCGAGGTCGTCCAGGTAGTCCTGTTCGGTCAAGTAAATTTTGCGGTTGTATTTTTCTTTCTTTTTGGCATTGGTGTTACATGCGGCCAGTACGCCCGCACACAATAAAAATACCAGGATTTTGGAAATGGTTTTCATAAGGTTCTCCTTAGATTTTTCTCTCCCCAGATAATATAATGTTTTCCAGCAGTACCGCAAGGGTTACCGGGCCCACCCCGCCGGGAACGGGCGAGTAAGACACGCCGCGCTTTTGCAATTCTTCCGGCAATGCGTCCCCGCACAGGCGGTTGGTTTTTTCGTTCCAGTTGGTGGAAATATCGGCCACATACGCGCCGGGTTTTAGCCACTCCGCACGTAAAAGACCAGGTTTTCCGGCGGCGGAGCAGACAAGGTCCGCATCCTTTAACGCGCGCGGCAAATCGGTGTGCGTGTGGCAGATTTTTACGGTGGCGTTTTGGCACGTTAAAAGGTGCGCCAGGGGCCGCCCGACGGTAATGGAGCGGCCGATAACGGCGACTTCCATTCCTTCTAATTTTACGCCGTGGAACAGGAGTAGGCGCACCACCGCCATGGCGGTGCTGGAAGCAAAGCCCGGCAGAGCCAGCACTTCACTCCACGTTTTGCATAAAAAGAGGTTGCCCATGTTGACGTTGGACATTCCGTCAATATCTTTTTGCGGGGCGAGTTTATCTGCGAAGTTAGTGGCGGCCAGGTGCTCCGGCAGCGGGCGCGGAATTAAAATGGCGTCAACGGAACCGTCGGCGGATAATTTTTCCACCAAGGCTAAAAAATCGGCCGCCGGTGTTTGGTTGTTTACTTCAAAAATTTCCGTTTGAATGCCCGTTTTTTGCGCGGCTTCGGTTTCTTTTTTAAGGTAGAGATAGGCTCCGTAATCATCGGTGGAACCGATGGCGCACAGTTTAATGGCGCGGCCTAATTTTTGGCGAACGGCCTCCGCCCTTTGGGGGAGGGTTTCGCGTATTTGGGCGGCTAGGGTGCGTCCTTCTAAAATCATATAGTCTATTTTAGCAAATTAGCGGCACATCTTGCGGCAGAGCGCGACTGCTTCTGTTTGGAGTCTGTTATTTTTGATTAAAAAGTCATCCCGTAGCGTTTCTATACGGGAGCTTCCTCTTATTGTTTATTTGGTTAAAATCG
>CALYRQ010000167.1 GCA_945483375.1 uncultured Elusimicrobia bacterium | reverse complement strand
ACCGACCACGCGGTGGCAGGGAATAATAACCGAAATCGGGTTATGCCCCACCGCCCCGCCGACGGCCTGCGACGACATTTTGGCGAGCCCTCTTTCCCGCGCAATTTGCTTGGCAATATCTCCGTATGTAATTACTTGCCCGTAGGGAATTCCCCGCAAAATTTTCCAAACTGCTTGTCGAAATTCGCCGCCTTTGGGGGCGAGCGGAAGCTCCGCGATATCCGGCCGCTTTCCTTGAAAATAACGGTCCAACCACATTTTGGTTTGGTGGAAAACGGGCAACTCCTCTTTTTCTTCCACGCGTCCGTAAAGGGTACTCTCAAAATACTTTTGACCGTCAATCCATAGGCCGGTAAGATTTTTCCCGTCGCTGACGAGCGTCATTTGGCCTAAAGGCGAATTGTAAAAAGTTTTATAATACATAGGGTTCTAAGTCCGCCGTTTTTTAATTTAATGCCGGGGCCGTACCAGCAAGAACGGCCCCGGTGAGGTTACGACTAATCGCCCCAGGTTTCGGCGCCCGGGACGGCAGGATTTAACAATTAAAACTGCGTTTGATAATGCTTCTTACAATGCCTTCCACATGGAAAGATGTTTTATCCGCCACGATGGGATTATAGGCGGGATTTTCGGACTGTAAAATTACGTTTTCTCCGTCTTGCGTAAAGCGTTTGACCATTACTTCGCCGTTATTGACGCATACCACCACATCTTTATTTTTCGGCTGGCGGCTTTGTTCCACAATCAGCCAGTCGTGCGGCGCGATTAAGCGTTCCATGGAATCGCCTTTGGCCTCCACCATGAAGCCTTTACACGCGGGGAAATACACCATGCTCGGGTCCACGGGTACGATGCGCGTCGGTTCCCCGTCTAAAATCGTTCCTTCCGGGCCGCATTTGGCCATACCGTACATTTTAAGATAAATGACGTTGCGCTCCGGGTCTTTCAAAATAATATAATCGCGCGGATTGGCCGGATTGCGCTTTAGGTATCCTTTCTTTTCCAGCTGTTTGATGTGGTGAAATACCACGCTTTTGCCGCTTACATTTAAGCGGTCGGCCAGTTCTTCCATGGTAAGCGGGTCCGAGATGTTCGTTTTCAAAATTTCCAACAATTCTTCTTGTTTGGGGTGAAGGGCTTTCATGCGCGCTCCTATTACTTTTTGTATTGTTCTATACTTTGTTCTATAATTTTTTGAGAAAAATGTAAAGGGGTTGTTTTGTGTTTTTTTTTTTTGATAACATGGGGATAATTGAAGGTTTGGCGGTTTATTTTGATTGCGTCATCCCCGAATGTTTTTGTCGGGAAGCTACTCCTTAGAACAAGGCAGATTCCCTATTACAACCCTCGGGAATGACTCAATGCAACGAGAAAGCCGCCAAAACATAATAAGGGGGGGATATTTCCTATGTATAAAAATGTCGCTATGCTGAAACCCTGCGGGTCGCCGTTTCAGCATCCATATCAAACGAGAAAAACACCTAATAAACAGCCTGGATTCCGGCTCCATGGCCGGAATGACAGCAAGGCAAAAGGCTTTACCTTAATAGAACTTTTAGTCGTCGTATTAATTATCGGCATATTGTCGGCGGTGGCGCTGCCGCAGTATCAGGTGGCGGTAGAAAAAAGCCGTTTGACGGAACTATATACGGTGTTACGCCAAGTAAAACAAAATATAGCAAGCATAAATTTGAATGGTGATATGTTGCCGGAAAATTTGGCGGAGTCTTATTTGGAGGGTACGGGAACTGAAATTGTGGAGAAGGATGACTTTTGGGGAATGGCGGAGAGTAAAAATTTCCAGTTTATAATTGTGCCGGGCGGAATTTATGTTATGCCCAAGGGTGCTAACTGGGATATCACAGAGAAGAATTACATTTTGGTATTTGCCATAGAAGATGATGGCACTTCCAAGTTTGCGTGTAAAGGAAACAACAATTTTGGAAACAAGATATGTAAAAATCTTTGTGGAGCCGATTCGTGTAGGGGTGCACAGTAAATATGCAGCTTTTTACTGTTTGGTTTATCTAAAGGAACGCCCCAAGTTTTAGCTTGGGGCGTTCCTTGTCTTACAGCTTTTTAATAAACCTGCCAAACGCTTCTTTGCCTTCGGGCGTACGCTTATAAACGCCTGCGTATTCCAATACTTTGGCGAATACTTTGCCTACCTCCGCACGCAGGATTTCGGCTGCGTTATCCTTGGTAAACGTATGTTTTTTAAGCAGTTCCTCCGCCCAGTCCGCATGTTTTTTAAGCGTTTCACTTTTGCGTATGGCCGCCATATCTTTTTTAACTAAGAGAGGCGCGAGGTCCGCCAGTTCTTGGGTAAGCCGCGCGGGCAAAACGGCCAAGCCCATCACTTCAATAAGCCCGATGTTTTCCTTTTTAATATGGTGAACTTCGGCGTGTGGGTGGAAAATGCCGAGCGGGAATTCTTCCGTCGTGCGGTTGTTGCGGAGCACCAAGTCCAGCTCGAACGCTTTGCCGCGCCGCCGGGCAATCGGCGTTACCGTGTTATGCGGCGTGTCCCTGGTTTTGGCTAAAATGTCCGCTTTCGGATCGCTGTAAGTACGCCATTTTTTAAGGATATAATCCGCCGCTTCGATTAAATCTTTCTTGCTTCCGTTTAAGCGGATGACGCTCATCGGCCACTTTACTAGGCCGGCCTTTACGCGCGGGAATTTTGCCATTTTAAATACCGTTTCCACGGGCGCTTTTTCCATGGCGAACGTGTAGCGGCCGCCCTGGAAATGGTCATGCGTCAAAATGGATCCGCCCACAATGGGCAAATCGGCATTGGAGCCGATAAAATAATGCGGCAGAAAATCCACGAAATTTAAAAGCCGCGCAAAACTCTTTTTGGTTAGTTTCATCGGCTCGTGCTTGCCGGAAAGGAAAATGCAGTGTTCGTTGTAATACACATAGGGGGAATACTGCAAATACCAAGGTTCGCCGTCTTTTAATAAATCAAGCGGCACAAGGCGCAGGTTTTGGCGCGCGGGGTGGTTAATGCGTCCGGCGTAGCCTTCGTTTTCTTTGCATAAAAGGCACGACGGGTAAGAGGACGCTTTGACGCTGAGCGCGGCGGCGATGTCTGTCGGGTCCTTTTCCGGTTTTGACATA
>CALYRQ010000166.1 GCA_945483375.1 uncultured Elusimicrobia bacterium | reverse complement strand
CTTAGCCAAGGGTTGTACGGTTCGGAGCGGGACGGAAGCGAAAACGCGTTGTATTGCAAGTATTGCTTTAGCGGAGGGCTGTTCACCCAGGACGTTACGCTGAAAGAAATGGCGGATATCTGTGCCGTGCATTTGGTGCAGGCGCACCCGGAGTTTTCCCTGGCGCAAGCCAAGGAACATATGTTAAGCGTACTGCCTCGTCTAACACGCTGGAAAAATAGCCTATCTTTTGTTTGGGAGGCAGACGGAGATTTTTTCCCGGTTTGATATAAAAACAAGAACCCCGCCTCTTCGGCGGGGTTAATGTTTGGGAACGACAGGTGTTCTTTAGCCGTTCCACGTATCCCCTTTTGCCCCTCTTACGCTTGTGGCGTCCCCCCGGGCCGATTAAATCGTTCTTACAATAATAAAATAACATTTCTTGCGTCTTTTGCAACGCGGCAAAAAGGGTTAGTTTTAAGCGGCCAAAAAACCTGTAAAAAACCCGCGTCTTATTTTTAAGACGCGGGTTTCTTTCCGAATATTTCGACTAAACGGTGGCGTCCTGTTCGTAGAACGCCCGGATAGTTTCGCACACGCGGGACACTTGTTCTTCGGTAATTTCCGGGAACATGGGGATGGATAATACCTCTTTGGCGGCTTTTTCCGCTTCGGGGTAATCCTCCGGTTTTAAGTTTAAGTGTTTGTATGCGGGCTGTTTGTATAAGGGAACCGGGTAATAGACGGCGGAACCGATTCCGCGTTCTTTTAAATACGCCTGCAGTTCGTCGCGCTTTTCGGCGCGGGTTGTGTAGACGGAAAGCGATGGGTCGTATCCGGCGGGCGGCGTCGGCGGAAGCACCACGGGCACGCCCGAAAGCCCCTCGGCATACCAGGCGGCGGCTTTGCGGCGTTGGTCCGTCCAGTCGGCCAAGTGGGGCAGTTTTACGCGCAGGATAGCGGCTTGCACTTCGTCCATACGCAGGGTAGAACCTTCTAAATCGTATTCGTAGGCTTTATCTTTGGCGCGGCCGCTGTGGCGCAGGGAGCGGCAGGCGTCGGCCAATTCGTCGTCGTTGGTGGTAATGCAGCCCGCGTCACCGCAGGCGCCCAGGTTTTTGCTGGGATAAAAGCTAAAGCAACCCGCGTCGCCAATGCCGCCAACCATCACGCCGTCAGCCATAGACAAATGGGCCTGGGCGCAGTCTTCAATTACTTTTAAACCGTGTTCGTTGGCCAGGTGCATAATGGCGTCCATGTTGGCGGGATAGCCGTACAGGTGTACGGGTAAAATGGCTTTGGTGCGTTTGGTGATTTTGCGTTCCACGTCTTGCACGTCTATATTATAAGTGTGCGGGTCGATATCGGCAAAAACAAATGTCGCCCCCGTCAGCGAGATGGAAGACGTGGTGGCGATAAAGGTAAAAGGGGTGGTAATTACTTCGTCCCCTTTGCCGATTCCGGCGGCTTTTAACGCAATTTGGATGGCGCTTGCGCCGGACGAGCAGGAGATACAGTGTTTTACGCCGATAAGGCGGGCAAATTCTTCTTCAAATTGTTGGGTTTGCGGGCCGAGCAGCCAGTGCATGGAATCCAATGCTTCCAAAGCGGCCTCATGGATTTGGGGTTTTAGATGTTCGTATTGTTCTTTTAGGTTAAACAGCGGTATGGGTTTTATGTCGTCCGTCATAGGCGGATTACTCTCCTGTGTTATTTGTACAAACTGTATACTTCGGGCATTTCTAACAGTTCTTTGGTAACGTTTTGAAATTCATGCCCCGTAAATGTAGCCACCAGGCTGACGTGGAAAACGTTATCCTGCTTGGTTACCTCGCGTTTGAGTACGGAAACGTTTTGTTTTTCGATTTGTTTGGTGATTTTATCCACCACATTCCATTTGGGTTCGCAGGTAAGATAAATTGTATCGTAATGTTTTACAAATTCCACCAGTTTGAGCGTTTTGCGTACGCCCAGCTGAATGACTAAAATGGAGGCGGCGGAGAGCGCAGCCAGCACATATTGCCCGTAGCCGACGGCCATGCCGATGGCGGCCACCAGCCATACGCCCGCGGCGGTGGTTAAGCCGGAAATTTTGTTTCCGTCGCGCAGGATAGACCCCGCGCCGATAAAACCCACGCCCGTTACGATTTGGGCGGAAATGCGGCCCGGGTCGCCCCCGGCCGCGCTCATGTATTCGGATAAAACGGTAAACAGCATAGCCCCCAGGCAAATCAGGCAGTTGGTGGCGTATCCGGCGGGTTTATCGTGGTATTGGCGTTCCATACCCAAAATGCCGCCCAGCGTCAGCGCGAGAAAAATTTTAATCAGAATATCTTGCATATCCTTATCATACAATACAGAGGACGACAAAGTAAACAGCCAGCAGCGCAATTCCCAACGGCAGCGCGGCTTTTGCCCAGGTGCGGGTTTTTATCTCCAGCTTGGCGGCGCAAATGATATTGGGGATATTCCCCGGGATTAATAATCCGCCCGCGCACACTAGGGAAATCAGCAGGAATAACAGAATATCGCGGGGCAGATCCGGCGTTACCGCAATACTGGCTACGGTGGCGTTATCCAATACCGCCGAAAGCGTATTAAGCCAGTACAGCGCATATTTGGACAGGTACGGAATCGTCCGTACGGCCAGGGGTTTTAAACCCTCTCCCAGTAACACAAGTCCCGCCACAAACAAATATACTTTGCCCGTACGCACCAAAATGGTGGTATACTTTTCGCCCTGTGCGGTTTCAGCGGGTTTTACGGTAACGGGTGTTTTACCCATTCGCATGGCCAGTAGGCCAAACAGCACGAGGCCGGGCAAAATCCACCAGCCTAATAATTTCATTAAAAAGAAAAAATCAGCGTAATAGGGAGCGTCTTTGAGTTTGGCCACCACGATGGTGGAAAGCGGTTCGCCTATCGGCGTAAGTACCGCGCCGAAACCGATGGAAAAGCACGTATAGATGGCCAGGCGCGGGAAACGGTTACGGCGCACAAGCCGCATACCAGCAGGAAGATTTCCAGCTCCTGTTCGACTTTGTGCACCAAAAACGGCAAAGCCATAACGGCCAGTACCAGGCCGCTTAAAAGGACCAGCGTAAAAGTTAGAAGTGTTTGTTCCATACTTTTAGTAAACGGGTCCGTTCGTT
>CALYRQ010000165.1 GCA_945483375.1 uncultured Elusimicrobia bacterium | reverse complement strand
GCCCAGTTAAAGAGCACAATGCTCGTTACGCTGTGGGCGTTTATCGGTATCGAAGGGGCGGTCGTGTTGTCAAGCCGCGCCAAAAGCCAGTCCGCCGTCAGCAAAGCGACGTTGTTGGGTTTTTTGGGCTGTTTGGTGATTTACATTGGCCTATCCGTCTTGCCGTTCGGATTCTTGACGCAGGCGGAAATCGCTTCCGTTGCCAATCCGTCTACGGCGGGGGTATTGGAGAAAGTCGTCGGGCCGTGGGGCGCGTGGGTGATGAACATCGGTCTTTTGGTGGCGGTATTGTCGTCTTGGTTGGCTTGGACGATGATTGCGGCCGAAATTCCCGCCGCGGCGGCCGAAAACGGGACGTTTCCCAAACAGTTTGCCGTGCAGAATAAGAACGGTTCGCCTTCCGTGTCCTTGTGGGTGACCAGTTTCTTAATGCAGCTGGCGATTTTCCTGGTGTATTTTTCGAACAACGCCTGGAATACCATGCTCTCTATTACGGGCGTGATGGTGCTGCCCGCGTATTTGGCGAGTACGGCGTATTTGTGGAAGCTGACCGAGGACGGCGAATATGCCAAAATATCGCCCAAAGGCCGCGCGGCCGCACTGATTACGTCCACACTGGGGACGGTGTATGCGCTGTGGCTCGTCTATGCGGCGGGGCTTAAATACCTGTTCCTGGCGGTGATTTTCCTGGCGCTCGGGATCCCGGTGTTTATTTGGGCCCGCAAGCAGAAAAAGGACGGTAATCCCGTATTTACGCGCGGGGAAGTGGCCGTGGTGACGCTGCTTGTATTGTGTGCGGTAGTGGCGGTGTACGTCTTCTCCCGCGGGCTCGTGAGTATTTGATGATAACGGCTGATGTTAAGTGCTGATTAGCGTAAGCGGAGCAGAAAGTATTTTTCTGCTCCGCTTTACTTTTTAGGGCCAACAATTTGCCAAATTCTGTTATCTTGCGCGTACCTTGGGCTTGACGTGGCATACAGCCACGCCTATGCGGGCAACTTGCAACGCAAATTTAGCTCAAATCTGAAAAATCAGCCGAAGCGGTGTAATGTTATGCTATTCTGCACGGCACTTTTTTCGGCCATTTGCAAAAGGCTTGACCCTGTTTTTTTTTTTTGATACATTTTACTTAGCGGTTGATTTTTTGCCTGATTAATTTTATCCTATAGATAAGCCCTTAAATCAACTTGCTGAGGAGTTTTTTATGAAAAAAGGATTTACGCTTATAGAATTGTTGGTGGTCGTTTTAATCATCGGTATTTTGTCAGCGGTAGCGTTGCCGCAGTATACCAAAGCAGTGGAAAAAAGCAGAATGGTGCAGGCGTTGTCTTTGTTTCAGCCGTTGCGGCAGGCGGTGGATGCGTATGTATTGGCGGCAGGGTACGGCCGTGTGGAACTGGTAGGACATCCTTCCAGCAGTGCCAGCGCCGAATTGGATGTGGATGTGGAAAAGCTGGCGAATTGCCAGTCGGGACAGGACCGTTGCCTAGGAAAAGATTTTTCATATGATGTGTGGTGTTCTGGAAATTCTTGTCATATCTCCATTTGTCGCGAAAAACCGAATGAGGAACCTTATTGCTTGGGCAATTCAAAATCGGAATCTACTTCAGTATGGAGTAAAACCTGCGAAGCTTATACTGATGAAGGATATGCTATGTGCAAATCGTTGGAGCCGCAAGGCTGGGATTTGGATGATGAAAGGTAATTCCGCTTTTTGTTAGATTAGGCCCCGGAGTTTACCTCTGGGGCCAGTTTTTAAATCTGCGGCGGGGTTTTCTTTTTTGCCTCGTACTTTTGAAACTCCTGTACGATTCCCCCCGTCATCACCGCCGTCACCACGGCAAACAAAATAAGCCCCATGGCCACCGTTATCCCGGTAATTACCTTGCCGGGCAGGGTAACCGCAATCAAATCCCCGTAGCCAAGTGTCGTAAATGTTTGCACCGACCACCACATCGCGTCCATCATGTTTTTAAACGCTTCCGGCTGGGCCGGGTGTTCCACTCGGAAAATCATAAACGAACTCCACACCCATAACATCAAGAGAAACGCCCCGCAAACGGCAATTTCGTTCTTCTTTTCGGAAACTACGTTGTTTACCAGCTGAATCGCGTTTGTATAGCGCATCAGCATAAAAATACGGAATACGCGCAAGGCGCGCACAAGGCCGGAACCTAAAATAAAAAAAGGTGAAATGGCAAACAGGTCAATAAGCATAAGCGGAGTGAGCATATATTTAATGCGTCCGGCAATCGGTTTTGCAAAATGCGGATCTTCCGTACACGTCAGCACGCGCAGGATATATTCCGCCGCAAATATAAGACTCATTACCAAATCCGCGCGGTAGGCAAGGCGTTTTAACCGCGGGCTGACGTCGCCCACGCTTTCCAACATATCCACGGGCACGCTGAGCAAAATAAGCGTGACGATAACGGCGTTAATCGTCCACGTTACTTTACTGGGATAATTAAACTGCAAAATGTCGTAGATGTATTTTTTTACGCGGCGTGCGTCGCCGGCCGCTTTGGCTTTAATGGACATAGTTTCCCCCCGAAAACAGTTCTATATCCTATTGTAGCGTGTCGTTTTTTACCTGCCTAGGCGTTTTTCGGGTTAGAAATTGTAAAATAAACGTATGCAAAATATCAAACAAGCGGCACAGTTAATTAAAAACGCGCGTTACGGCGTGGCGTTTACCGGGGCGGGCATCAGCGTGGAGAGCGGTATCGCCCCGTTTACGGGCGTTGGCGGTTTGTGGAACCAATACGACCCGAAATTTATTGAAATCAATTTTTTTAATATGCACCCGGCCGAATCTTGGCGGGAAATGAAAAAAATCTTTTTTACCGATATGGAAGAATCTCTCCCCAACAAGGCACACGAAGTGCTTGCCAAACTGGAGCAAAAAGGCCTTTTAAAGGGCGTAATTACACAGAATATAGACGGGCTTCACCAAAAGGCGGGCAGTAAAAACGTGCAGGAGTTCCACGGCACCATTCACACGCTTTCCTGCACCGGGTGCGGTAAAAAATACAGTTTGGACGATATCAATTTGACCGAAGATCCCCCCTATTGCATTTGCGGAGGTGTTTTGAAGCCGGATGTTGTGTGTGGTGGGGAAGGTGTCGCGTA
>CALYRQ010000164.1 GCA_945483375.1 uncultured Elusimicrobia bacterium | reverse complement strand
GAAGAACTGTTGGAGTACATAGACCCGTTAGGTTTTAACTGCAACGACTATCTCGCCGTGGCATATGCGGCTGAAACGATGTATTATATGCTGGAAGAATTTACGCGCCCGGGTTCTGTTTCCGACGAACAACGGGAAGAAATGACGGTTTTCTTCTCCCATGCGCGCTACCGTGCCGTGGCCTCGTTAAAACGGCTGAACCGCTTAGACGCTTCCGACGAAACTTTATATATGGCGCGCGGTATGCTGCGTATTTTGCTCGCCATATTGGAAGAAGCCGCTTCCGCCAATAATCTTCAGTTGTTGGAAAAGAAACTCTATTTGCTGGAGCCTACTAAAAAACTTTGGCAAAAGAACTACCCTCAACCTTCTCAAAAAACGCAAACGGTAGGCGAAGGACGATGGATTTCTGTATCGTTGCTTTCTACGCGGCCTTCGTACAAGACCTTTGTCCAAAACCATACCCAAGTGGCGGAAGAACTGTCTGCCGATTTGACGAAAGCCGTTTCCCAGGGTTATGTTAAAGTGCAGGAAGTAACCTACTCGGATTATTGGGGAAAAAATCCGTTGGAAAAATTCGTAAATTTTGTGGAACATGCTTTTGGCAAAGGCACGCTTTCTCACGAGACGTTGGCTTCTTTGCGGGAGGGAATCCCCGGCGATTTGGACAAAGAATTTTATGATGAACTGGTAGATTTGAAAGGCAAAGCCTCCGGTCCGGAATCGAAAGAATTTGCACTTCTTCAGCTGGCCGTTCAATATGCCGCCCAGTTTGCCGTATTGACGGGGAACGAGCGTTTGCTGAAAGATATACTTGCGTTGTTTGAGGACAGCTCCTCCTCCGACATGAAAACCACTTATTCCGAAGTTCTTGCCGCTCTTTTTAACAGTATATACGAAACATTACGCGGTTTTAACGTGAGTAATAACTATACATCTGCAATCATGTTTTTGCTTGATGCGGCGAAGGAGTCTCACGCTACGAACACGCGCGTACTTGCGGCGGCGACGTTAGGCCGTCTTACGGAGAAGCCGGATTCCGTCGAACATGCTCCGATGCGGGCCGAGTTTTTGGTTTCGCAAGAAGGGGAAGTTGTTAACAAATACTGGTTGTCTTATGAAGACAGGTTTTACGTGGCCCAGTCTGTGGCGGATTTGTATGCGCCTTTGCAAAATACAAGCCGTTATGGTATGCAGGATTACGGTTTAAACTCGGACGAGATGGTTTCTTTATCTAACGAATTGGTGGGTATTTACATGCAGTTTTTGCCCCTGGAAGCGCCTACGGTTACTTTGGGCCGTTGCGGCCGCGTGGAAAAGATGGATACGGAAAACCGCCGTATTATTACCGCAGGGGATTTAAGACAAACGAAAGAGGGTGTCTTCCGTGATGCAGACTGCCAATATTATTATACCAACGGCGGCGTGTTTGTGTTTGGCAGCCGCTATGCGGTGGAAATGACCACCCTTAATGACCGTAACAGCCGTAAATACGAACAAGAGATTACCAATAAAGGGATGGAAATCTTCGGCGAGGCTTTGATGTGGGTATTCGGCGGAGCGTTGATTGGCGGCGCTTTCCGCGGCCTGCGTTTGCTGGCCGGCGTGCCCAAGAGTCTGCCCCGCGCCGTCCGCTCCGGCAAGTTGGTTTACAATGCCACGAAAGGCACGCGCGTCTACCGTTGGACGGCTGCTGCCAAACGGGCGCGTGCCAGCGTAAAAGTGGGTTCCAAATATATGAGCGACTTCAATTTTAACGCGCATTTGGCCAAAAACGGTATGGCGTATAATGTAACGACTTCGGCGGCTAAACCCGGTTTGGTGAAAACCACCACCGCCGTTAGCCACGGAGCCGCGCCCCGTATTCCGTCGCCTTCTACGCGCGTAACGGTTACGGCGGCAGACGCGGCCAGCGGGCTTGCCCGCCAGGCCACGTTTGGCGTAAACCCCAATATCACCCGTTGGAGCGTGCCCGTCCAGCGCGCCCAGTTTTTGCGTTTTACCCAACAACAAGGTATGCGTAATGTGTGGAGTTCGGCGGACAGAATCATGTTCCAAAGAAGCGTTATGTGGAGAAACGCTCATAATAAACTTTGGGGAGATTTTGCCGGCGGAAAATTAGTACGTCCCGGAGAACCTTTTAGGTTTCCCGACGGGGTAAGTTTGCCGTATTATCCGGGGTCCATATTGGCGGAACACCCGTTGGTGAACGCCGGATTGACCGCTTACGGCAAAACGCTGCGCTTCTTCGGCGCATGGAAAGCGGGTGATATCCTTGCCGGAATAGCGATTAGAGAACCTTTTAACCTCTGGATGTTGCGTCAGCAGGAAGAAGCTGTAAACGCCGAAGCGGCGAAACACGGGGATTCTCTGTCCCCCGAAGCGCTTGCGGAAGTGAACGCGCAAAACTCCGGTGCGCCGGAATCCCAGCCCGGGGACGTATTAACGCGCGTGGGCGGTACGCTGAAAGAACCTTTTGGGTGGATGAATGCACTTACCTTTCCCAGCTATCTGTGGCAGAGCATCGCTCCTTCCGACATGGATAAAACGGACGGCTCCTTAATTTTACCGCCGTTTATGATTGGCCGCGCAGCTTTGGCGGAGGCGGGCGTCGTTTCAAATCCGTTTATTACTGACGCCGTCAAACAGCAACTGGCCATTAATGCGCACCGCATTGATTTAGCCCGTGCCCGCATCGCCAAAGCCAATAACCAGCTGGCCGAAGTGACAGAAGCTAATATCAACGCCTTTGCGGAACAGCGTACAACGCTGCAACAGACGACAGCGTCTTTAAAAGCCGCTTTCCCAGAGGTCGACTGGGCGGCGGAGGAACGGGCTTTTCTGACGGTTCTGAATAATTATGAGCAGGCGTTGCACGACACTGAAAAAATCACCAACATCAGCGACCGTTCCAAACAAGTCGCGGCGGTTATTAAACAATACGACGGACAATTAGTACCTATGTACGAACAGTTTGCCGCTAAACAGTATGACGCGTCCGTTTCTTCCCAACTGGACGTTGCGATTAAGGATTGGGTGGATGGATTGGAAGATGATTTGTTCCGTTTGCAATACTTTGGTCTGGATTCTTCCCATCCGGAGCTATGTGTCCGCTTGAACGAAATCTATATGAACGTGATTATTCCACCATTTGCT
>CALYRQ010000163.1 GCA_945483375.1 uncultured Elusimicrobia bacterium | reverse complement strand
CCCGGGTCTTAATTAAGACCCGGGGCTTTATTTCCGCCCGCAGAGTTTACACCGAAGATACACTATTCTCCGTGCCGTCGAAAAGACAGAGGCGGATTTTGCTATGTCCGCCGTTAAATCATACCCCCGGACAAATGAAATATCATATAATGAACATATGGGACTTATTTTACTTATTCTTACCAATTTGTTTTTTCCGTTTGCTGCCCTGGGCGTTTTGCTCGGTTTTTTGTTCTCCGCGCGGCGGGGCCTTCTAAAACACCTTAAACAAGAACTGCGCGAGCGGTTCGGGCTGGAAGCAGAGGGGGAAATCCCCCAAAACGCCGTTTGGCTGCACTGCGCAAGCGTGGGGGAAGTAATGTCCATGAAAGGAATTATCTCCCAATTAAAAGATTTCTACGGTAAAGATATCATCCTCACAACCACCACCCAGGCCGGAAAAGAAACCGCTTTAAAAAACCCGCAAATTACAAAAGCCTTCTTGGCGCCGCTCGATTTTTATCCATCCTGCCGCCGTTTTATGCGTATCGCAAAGCCGCACCGCTTGTTTGTGGTGGAACGGGAAATCTGGCCCAACATGCTGGAAGCCGCCCGCCAGTCCGGCGTACCCGCCGCACTGATTAACGGCCGCATTTCCGCCAAGTCCGCCCGGGCGTATACGCTGGTTAAACCGCTTTTTGCGCGCGTTTTGGGCTCCCTGCGCTTTGCCGCACTCCACACGCAGGCGGCCGCGCAACGGTACGAAAAACTGGGAATCAAAAAAGAAAATATCTACGTCTGCGGAAACGTAAAATACGATACGTTAAGCGACTCTCCTTCCAAACTGCCCGAAGTGGATAAAATCCTAACCGCGCTCGGCTGGAACGGGAAACAAATCCTGGTGCTGGGCAGCACGCACCCGCAGGAAGAAACCATGCTTTTTCGCGCCGCACCGGACCTTATTAAAAAAGGAATTAAAATTATTTTTGCTCCGCGTCACCTGGAACGCCGCGCCGAAATTACGGACACCCTGCGCCAAAGCGGCCTGCACTATGCGTTTATAAGCGAAGCGAATTTCGATAAAAATACCGACGTACTCTGCGCGGACGTAATGGGCATGTTACAATCCCTGTACGCCCGGGCGACGCTTACGTTTGTGGGCGGTTCCGTTGCGCCGCGCGGCGCGCATAACCTGCTGGAACCCGCCATTTTAAGCAAAACCGTTTTATTTGGCAAACACTTTTATAATGCACCGCTGACCGCACAGGCATTACTGGAATGTGGCGGCGGCGTACTGGTGGACGAAAACAATTTTAAGGAAACCGTCTTGCGCCTGACGGCCGACCCGGCCCAGCTGGAAAACATGGCGCAAAACGCACGCAAAACCGCATTAAGTTTTAAAGGAGCAACCGACAAAATCATGGAATTGGTGAAAACTTATGAACGAAAAACAGCCTAAAATTTTAGTCGTACGTTTGTCCTCTCTGGGTGATATCGTATTATCTTCTCCCGTCTATAAAAACATCAAAGCGGCGTGGCCGAACGCGCATATTACGCTTCTGGTCAAACCGCAGTTTGCCGACGTCCTCGCCGGGCACCCGGACATCGACGAAATTATGGTGGCCCAAAAAGGCTTATGGGGCAACATCCGCCAAATACGCGCGGGCCGTTTTACCCACTTTTTGGATTTGCACGCCACGTTAAAAAGCATGCTGCTCGGTTTTTTCAGCCGCATTGAAAACCGAGTCCGCTACGACAAAAACTCCATCGCCCGCCGCCTGTATGTACGCTTTCGCAAAACGTCGCCCGCGCTTGAAAAACATACGCTTGAAAAATACCTCGAAGCGTTAAAAGAATGGAACATTCCCGTTACATATAAAACCCCCAAACTGGGCGACTGGGCCTATAAACACGCAGAAGAAAGCGGTAAAAAAGTGAACAAAATCGCCATCTTCCAAACCTCGTTCATCGGCGACAGCGTGCTGACCACGCCGCTCGTGCGCAAAACGGCAAAACTGTTCCCGGACGCGAAAATCGTCGTTATCACGCGCCCGCAGACGGACGATATTTTCCGCCCAATGAAAGAAGTGTCCGAAATTATTTTAAACGAAAAAACGGGCTGGAACAAAATTTTCGGCGTGTGGAAAACCGCTAAAGCCATTCGCAAAGCCGGCGTGGATATTCTGTTAGTCCCGCACCGCAGCTTTAGAAGCGCGCTTATCGCCTGGCTTTCGCGCGTGCCGGTACGCATCGGGTTTACCTCCAGCGAAGGGTGGTTTTTATACACCAAAACGGTTCCGTTCTCCTGGATGATTCACGATGCGGAACGCAACCTCTCCCTCTTGCAGGGCATCGTAAAAGAAAAATTCACGGCCGAAAAACTTAATATGCGCTACACTCCTACGGCCGAAGAAAACGTGGCGCGCCTGATGAAAGATTTTAATTTGGAAGGGAAAACGCTCGTGGGCATTCACGCCGGGAGCGCGTGGCCGACCAAATGCTGGCCCATGGAGTATTTTGTCCAGCTTATCAGCCGCCTGCAAACCGAACTGGGCGTACAGGCTGTGCTGGTGGGGGGCGGCAAAAAAGATGCCGATTTGGGCGAAAAAATCTGCCAGTTATCCCAGGGACACGCCGCCAACCTGTGCGGCAAAACCAGCCTGGCCGATTTAATGGCGCTTATGCAGCATTTTAAATTGTTTATCACCAACGATTCGGGCCCCATGCACATCGCTACCGCGTTTGACGTGCCCACGCTGGCCATTTTCGGCCCCACCACGCGGGAATTGGGATTTTTTCCGTACGGGGAAGGGCACCGCGTCGTGGAAGTGAAAGATTTACCCTGCCGCCCCTGCGCCCTGCACGGGGGGAAGAAATGCCCGCTGGGCCACTTTAAATGTATGAAAGACATTCACGCGGACGAAGTATTTAAAAACGCCAAAGAGATGCTGATTGAAAACCACGTGATTGAGGCAAAAAAGGACTGGAAGGAAGATTACCCGCCGCTCATGAATGCGCAATAATATCTAACATACAAAGGCCCCGGTTACAAACCCGGGGCCTTTTTTATTTACAGGTATTCAAGCGCAAATAAAGCATTTTCCGCATAAAAAACTTCCCGGCGCCGCGACGAACCGCCGGGAAGTTTGCGCATAAGCGTTTAAAAATCGTCCAAATCCGGCGGGGCTTCGT
>CALYRQ010000162.1 GCA_945483375.1 uncultured Elusimicrobia bacterium | reverse complement strand
AAATAACGTCCGTATAAACGGCAAATTCTTTGGGCTGGCTTTGGGCTGCCTTGAAAATAAGCAGGCCGTCCCTCGGTGTTCCGTAAAGCCCTAAATCGGAAATGGCCGCCATGACGCGGCCCCAGGCGTTTGGCGTGGGGGAGGGGTATTTTAAAGCCGTCAGCAGTACTTTGCGGTAATGGTTCAGCGCAGTTGAGAGGTCTGCTTCCGTGGCGGGGGCGTTGCGGGAAATATTTAAATACGGAAATACGCTTAAAAACAGGTCCGCCTGTTGCAGGGACGGGGCCGTTTTTAAATTTTGTATGAGTTCAACCGTTTGGGCCGGTTGTAACGAAATTTGGTGCAAATCCACCAACCTGTTGGGATTTGCGGAAGAAACCCGTTGGGAAACTCTGGCATTTATCGTTCCCCGGAGCGCTGCGAAAGATTGCAATCCGGCGGGCAGGTAGCGTGCGGGGAACATCAGCGGGCTGATCCATGCCCGTTGGGATACCAGGGAAACTTGACGCGTAAAGACGGAGGTAAACGGTCGTACCAGGCGATAGGGAACGAGGCCTTGCGCGGTGCAGAACACGGGCGCAAATGTAAGCAGAATGCCGGCTAAAAAGGATGCGAGTTTCTTCATAATATAAGCCTTGGGCGACGCTCCTCTGAATTATTACTTTCACTTTAACACAAAAAAACGGAAATAACAAGGACTAAAAGACCCAGACTCGTCTGGGCCCTGGCTGAGAATGGAAAATGTTGCGGCGCGTTACCCGTTCCGCGTCCGCCGGACAATAAAAAAACCCGGCCGTTAAGCCGGGTTTTGGGGGATAATCCGATTATTTATTTTTACGCATAGCCTGGTGTCCTACAATGTTGCGCAGATTTTTGCGCGTCGTTTTGACGATTGCTTTGCGCATGCACCATAACGCCCAAATGTTGGGCAAGGTCATCATCGTCATAGTCAGTACGACGAGCGCCCACATAAAACGCGTAGACATGTTGGCTTCGGCCGTGCGGGTAAGAGAGTCGTTGATAATCCAGTCCCAGGAGAACGTTGTTCCAATCCAGCCGCCGACAAACACGAGCGCGATAAAGATAATGCGCGACGGCGTCACCAATTTGTTCCCGCCTTTGCACAGGAACTGGAGGGCTTTTTCGGTATAATAACCCCAACCGATGATGGTGGTGAAGGAAAAAATCACCAGGGAGAAAATCAAAATCGGCGTACCGATGTAAGGCACCGTTTTAAACGCGCTGTTGCACAAGTTTGCGGCGTATACGTTGGGGTTCTGCCAGTCGCCCGCCAAAATGATTACCATGCCTGTCAACGAGCAGATAAAAATCGCCCAAAATACGGATGTGGCCGAAACGATGGCCATTTGCGTGGCCGAGCGGGTTTTTGCCGCGGCGGCGGCGATGGACGCGCTCCCGAGGCCGGCTTCGGTTGCCAGTACCGCGCGGGTGATGCCCGCCGTTACACCCGGCACCATGGCCTGCACCAGCGCCATAATCCCCACGCCCACGGCGCCGCCAGCGGCGGCTTTACCCGTAAACGCGCCCTTTAAAACAACCGTTATGGCCGAAGGAATAGACGTAAAATTCATGCACACCACAATCGCGGCGAGCAACAAATAAAGGCCGCCCATAATCGGCACCAGCCATTCGGAGTACGCGGCGATGCGTTTTACGCCGCCGATAATCACCACGGCCGCCAGCGCCGCCACAATGGCGCCGATGTACCACGGGTTTAAATTGTAGCCTTCGCGCAGTGCGTCGGCGATGGAGTTGGACTGCAACGCGCTTCCGGCCGTAAGTCCCATTAAAAGGGTGCCTACCGCAAACACAACGGCCAGTTTTTTATATTTGAGTACCCGGGAAAGATAATACATCGGGCCGCCCACATATTCGCCGCATTCCAGTTTTACGCGGTATTTAAATGCCACCAAACATTCGCAGTATTTAATGGCGAAGTTAAAAAATCCCGCCACCACCATCCAAAACAGCGCGCCCGGCCCGCCTTCGGCCACCGCCGTCGTCACGCCGATAATGCTGCCGGTTCCCACCGTCGCGCCAATCATAACGGCCAGCGAACCGAAACTGCTCACCATTCCTTCCGATTCCACTTTTTGGACAGAAAGTTTCATGGCCGGCCAGGTGTATTTTTGTAAAAAACGCAAACGGTATGTAAAGTAGATTCCGAGAAAGAGTAACACAAAAATCATTGGCGGGCCCCAAATAAGGGCGTTAAAGCCGTTCATCAAATCGTAAGCGGTTTGGACGGACGGCCCGGTGAAGAACGCCGTTATAGCGTTCCATAAATCAAGAATACTTTGCATGCGTGTTTGTTTCCTCCCAAAGGGTACAACTTTGTTATTTTACAAAATATCCGGCCCGTCCGGGGAAAATTCGGCGAAAAGGCTTTCCAATCCCGTGTAATATGATATATAATGAAAGTAAGCGCTCGGACCAGCGCACTTTATAAAAGGAGCGGGTTTTATATGAAAAAAATTTTAATCGTTGTCTTCGCCGTCGCCATGGCTGCGGCTTGTTCTTCGAACAAATCCAATGTCAAGGCGGAGGGAGTCCGCACGGCGGACGCCAAAAACGCCAAATACCAAATTATCGACCAGGAATTTGATAACCTCCTCGCCCCGGAAGCCGATTACGACACGCTGCCCGCATACGAATTGCAGGCCTGCGGGGATTCTTATCTTCCGCCCGCCGAAACCAAATTGAAAAACGCCGTAAAACCGGCCGCCAAAAAAGTGACCAAAAAGTCCACCAAAAAAACCGAAGTTACCAATAATAAAGAAGTGGTGAATATCGTTAACGTGTACGAAATCGACGGTCCCGCCCCGGTTCCGCCCGGCACGGTTTCTTCCACCACCACCACAACCACCACTACTTCCTCGAATAACTGATCTTTGTGCGCCGTTATGTTAGAAACGCTGGAAAAAGAAGTTTTAATTACCGAAGAAGCCCATAGATTATATGGGCTTCTTAAATCTGTTTCCAAGACCAAAGCTTCCAAGTGGACGCTGGCCGACTGCCTGGCCGCCGCGCCTTACGCGCTGGCGATTAACCGTTTTAAAAAAGAACAGAACGCCGTTATTTTGGCCCACTCCTATACTACGCCGGACTTGGTGTACGGCGTGGCGGACTACAGGGGGGATTCGTACGAAC
>CALYRQ010000161.1 GCA_945483375.1 uncultured Elusimicrobia bacterium | reverse complement strand
GGTTGGATTTTTTAGTTATTTTTAGCATGTTGCATCCTATGGAAAATTATATAAAATGATAACTGTAAAGGGGGATTCTATGGCTGATTATAAAGATTATTATAAAATTTTGGGCGTAAGCAAAAACGCCTCGGACGCGGAAATCAAAAAAGCGTTCAAAAGCATGGCGCGCAAATACCACCCGGACATGCACCCGGATTCGGAAAAAGCCAAAATGACCGAAAAATTTAAGGACATCAACGAGGCTTACACCGTCCTGTCCGATAAACAAAAACGCACCATTTACGACCAAGTGGGTCAGCAGGGCTACCAGGATTACGCCCGCGGCGCAGGCGCATCGTCCCGCACGCGCGCCGGCGGAGCCAACCCGTACCAACAGTATCAGCAATATTCCTACGGCGGCGGGCAGGACTTTGGCGGCTTCGGCGGAGCGCAGGGGTTTTCTTCCGGCGGAGGCGGTGCGGATTTCAGCGATTTCTTTCAAAGCATCTTTGGCGGAATGGACGGCGGAGGTTTTGCCGGATTCGGGCAAAATTTTGGCCGAAGTGCGGCTTCGGGCCAGGCGGCGGGCGACGTGGAAGCCGAACTCGCCCTTAACCTGGAAGACGCCCACCGCGGCGGCAACATGCAGCTGACGCTGCCCAGCGGACGCACCGTAACGGTTAAATTCCCGGCGGGCGTGGGCGAAGGCAAAAAAATCAAATTAAAAGGAATGGGCAATCCCACCCGGCGCGGCAACGGCGATTTGTATTTAATCGTAAAAATCCGCCCGCACGCCATGTTCCGCTTGGAAGGGGAAGATTTACATGTCCCTGTTACGATTATGCCGTGGACGGCGGCCCTGGGCGGCACGATTTTCGTGCCCACGCTCGACGGCCCCGTCAAAGTAAAAGTACCCGCCGGAACGCACAACGGCAAAAAGCTCAAATTAAGCGGAAAAGGCCTCAGCGCAAAAGGCAGTTTGTACGTTACGCTGACGATAGACGTCCCCCGCACCCTGACGAGAGAACAAAAAGAACTGTTCACGCGACTAGCGGACCTCGGCTGACTTTCAACGCCCGGCTCCAACAGCCGGGCGTTTTGTTTTGCTCCGCCGGAAAAAGTATAATATGATTACATTTTAACAAGGAGAATTTGATATGACCACCATTTCCTGCACTTACACGGGCGACGGCGAAACGAGACTCGTCCACGGCCCGACCGGCTCCGTCCTGGAAACCGACCTTCCGCCCGACAACGGCGGAAAAGGAAGACGTTTTTCCCCTACAGATTTACTGGCCTCGGCCTTCGCCTCGTGCGTACTGACGATTATGGGCAAAATGGCCGCCGTACGCAAAGAAAATTTTGAGGGAACCCAAATTTCGATCGACAAAATCATGGCCGACAAACCGCGCCGCGTAGCCGAGTTTGTATTGGACGTGACGTTCCCCGCGCACTTTACCGACGCGCAGAAAAAGCTCTATCTTTCCGCCGTCAACTCCTGCCCCGTACACCAAACGCTTCACCCGGACGTAAAAGTGACTGTCAACGTAAAATAAGTGTTTTTAATCTATCCCCGGCCCGCTGAACCGGGGATTTTTTTATAGGCAAATTTATATAATAAGGGTATATGATAAAAATCAACTGGCGGGAACTATACGCCAAAACAAAAGAATTTATTAAAATTTCCTTTAAAAAATATACGCTGTTTTTTGTGCATTTAACGCCGCACCAAAGCATCGCGCAAACGATTCTCGCTTATACATTTTTGGGGTGGATTGCTCTTTCCCTGCCGTTTATGAACACGACGGACGTATCCCTGCTGGATAATCTGTTCACCTCCGCCGCGGCAGTTTCCACCACGGGGCTTAACAGCGTCAATTTCGCAGATTCCTACACTTTTTTGGGCAAACTGGTGGTTCTTATCCTCATCCAAATTGGCGGCGTGGGATACATGACATTCTCCTCGTTCGTCTATTTATCGTTTTCCGAGCGGCACCGCCTGCGCAAATACCAGCAGGAAAATCTAAATGCTGAAGTATCTTTACCCAAAACACTCAAACTGTCGGACTTTTTATGGGCCGCCGTCGGGTTTACCGTGATTGCGGAACTGATTGGCGCGGTATTTTTGTTCAACTATTTCCGCCACCACGATTTCGGGATTTTCGACGCCGCCTGGTACGGCATATTCCATAGCGTTTCGGCTTTCTGTACGGCCGGGTTTTCGCTTTGGAACAACAGCCTGGAAAACTTTGCCGACAGCAAGACGATGAACATCGTCATTTCCTGTTTGGCGCTTTCCGGCGCGATGGGTTTTATCGTGGTAACGGACGTATTTAATTTTATCCGCCGCAAAACCAAACAAATCTCGTTTACTACCAAAATTATCGTCATCGCCACGGCCGGTATGGTATCTTTCGGTACGTTTACGCTGTTTGTAACCACACCGGGCATTACGCTTTTGGAAGCGTTCTTTCAGTCCGTCTGCGCGATGACGACGGCGGGTTTTAATACCGTCAACGTGGGTGGATTATCCTCGTGTTCGCTGCTTATTTTAGTTCTGTTAATGAACATAGGCGGTTCCCCCTCTGGCACGGCAGGCGGTATGAAAACCACCACTTTTTGCAGTATGCTCGCCATTATGTATAACCGCCTGCGTTTGAACACGCGCGTGGAATTTTTGGGCCGCCGCCTGCCGCTGCTGCGTTTGTATGCAGCCACCTCCATGTTTTTGGTATACGCGTTCTTTTTGTTTGTCAGTGTATTTTTGCTGACCTGGACGGAAGACTTGCCGTTTATCGGCCTCGTGTTTGAATCTTCCGCCGCTCTGGGTACGGCGGGGCTTTCTACGGGGATTACGTCCCAATTATCCGCACTGGGCAAACTAATCATCATCGCTACGATGATTGTGGGGCGTATCGGCGTTGTAACGTTTGGCATGGCCCTTTTGGCGCATGACAAAGACGATGAAGACGAAGACGACAAGCCCGTTAAAACCGAAGACGTAGCGGTATAGAGGAATTTATGAAATTTTATTTAATCAGTCTGGGATGTCCCAAAAACTTAACCAACAGCGAGGAATTTTCCGCACGCCTCTTGGCCAACGGCCACGAGATGGTTTTTAACCCCGAAGAAGCGGACGAAATCATCGTTAATACCTGCGGGTTTATCGACTCCGCCGTGCAGGAAGCCAAAGAAGAAATCCGCTGGGCGTTAGCGCAAA
>CALYRQ010000160.1 GCA_945483375.1 uncultured Elusimicrobia bacterium | reverse complement strand
ATGAGGAAGCATGTTGTCTAAATTTTTTATTGAAGGGGCGGGCTTTGCACTGGTGATTTCGCTCTTACTCTGTTTAGCGGGTTTGATTGCAGTAAAATCGCTGCCAATCGCCCTGTACCCGGAAATCACGCCGCCCGAAGTAGTGGTAATAGCCGTTTATCCGGGTGCAAGTGCGGAAGTCATCGCCAAAACGGTGGGTATCCCGTTGGAGAACCAGGTAAACGGCGTGGAAGATATGCTGTATATGAGTTCTTCCTCTACCGACGGTTCTTATATGCTGACCGTTACGTTTAAAACCGGCGTAGACCCCGATATTGCACAAGTAAAAGTGCAGAACCGCGTCTCGCAGGCCACGTCCCAGCTTCCCAGCGACGTTACCCGCCAAGGGTTGTCCATTTTCCGCCGTTCTTCCAACGTATTGGGGTTTGTTTCGTTTTCGTCTCCCAGCGGGCAGTTGTCCGAATTGGAAATCAGCGATTATTTGAACAACAACGTAGCTAAAAATATTACCCGTATTTCCGGCGTAGGGGAAGCGATGGTGTTCGGCTCCAGCAAAAGCATGCGCGTTTGGCTGGACCCGGACAAAATGGCCGCGCTGAACATTTCGCTCGCGGACGTAACCAGCGCCATTTCCAGCCAAAACTACCAGCCCTCTTTGGGTAAAATCGGTTCCCGCCCCAATGACGGCAACGTGCTGACGGTGTACGCGCTGCAAACGCAGGGCCGCTTAAACAACGCCCCGGACTTTGAAAACATCATCGTCCGCACCGACGCGCAGGGCGGCCAAGTGCGCTTGAAAGAAATCGCCAAAGTCAACGAAGGGCAGGAAACGTACAGCTACGCCGCGCAGTTTGACGGCAAACCCTCCGTTCCGATGATGATTAACCTCGCTTCCGGCGCGAACGCGGTGGAAACAATGAAGCTGTTAAAAGCGGAGCTTACACGCTTAAAACAGTTCTTCCCGGGAGATTTAAAATACGAATTTTCCGTAGACACGACGGACTTTATTTACGCTTCCATTTACGAAGTGGTGGAAACGCTGCTTATCACCTTTATTTTGGTGGTGCTCGTTTGTTACGTATTCTTGCAAGACTGGCGCGCAACGCTGGTGCCTTCGGCCACCATTCCCGTGTCTTTGCTGGGCACGTTTGCCGTTATGCTCGCCCTGGGTTACTCCATTAACCTGTTTACGCTGTTTGCGCTGGTGCTTGCCATCGGCCTCGTGGTAGACGACGCCATCTGCGTCGTGGAACGCGTAATTTACCTAATGAACCGCGAGCGTAAAGGCGCGGTGGAAGCCACCACGCAGGCCATGGAAGAACTTTCCGGCGCGCTCGTAGCGACGACGCTGGTGCTCCTCGCCATTTTCGTGCCGATCTGCTTTATGGGCGGTATCACGGGCGAAATTTACAAACAGTTTGCCGTGACGATTTCGGTGGCGGTGTGTTTCTCCACGTTAAACGCGCTGTCTTTGTCCCCGGCCATTTGTTCCACCATGCTGCGCCCGGTGCCGGAAACAAACGTGTTTTTATTGCGGTGGTTTAACGTTGTCGTCCAGCGCGGCGCGCGCGGATACAGAGGAGTAGTCAAAAAAATCGCGCGCAAAATGCTCATTATCGCGCTTTTGTTTGTGGGATTTTTATTGTTGGACGGCGCATTCGTAAAATTCAGCCAAACCTCCTTCATCCCGACGGAAGACCAGGGCGTTATTATGATGGACATCCAACTGCCCGAAGGCGCGGCGTTCGCGCGCACGCAGGACGTGCTGAACAAAATCACGCCCATTATCCAAAAAACGCCCGGCGTAAAACATTTAACGGGCGTTATCGGCGACAGCATGCTCGGCGGAAGCGGGGAAAACGTCGCCATGGCGTTCGTATCGCTCAACCCGTGGGACGAACGCAAAGGAAAGGAACTGCACCAAAGCACGATTGTGGGCAAGTTGACGCGCGAACTTTCCAAAGTGCCCGAAGCCACCATCCGCGTGTTTGAAATGCCCTCCATTCCCGGTTTGGGCACTTCCGGCGGGTTGGATTTGCGCCTGCAAACGCTTAACGACTTCGACTACCAGCAGCTCGCCGCCACGGCGGACGGAACCGCTTTTAAAATGATGATGGACCCGTCCATGATGATTGCGTACTCCACCTTTAAGGCCGATACGCCCAACATCTATTTGGACGTGGACCGCACCAAAGCCGAAGCCATGAACGTACCCGTTTCCAGCGTGTACTCCGTATTGGAAAAATATTTGGGATCCTCGTACATCGGCGACGTGAACTTCGGCACGCAGGTGAATAAAGTCATCATCCAGTCCGACTCCAAATTCCGCGTCACGCCGGACGACATTAACAAAATGTACGTGCCCAACACGAAAGGAGAGCTGGTGCCTTTGCGCGCGCTCGTCGACTTGCGCTACGTGCTGTCCCCGCGCCAAATTACGCGCTATAACCAGTATCCGTCCGCCACAATGAGCGCGCAGCCTTCGGCCAACTCCAGCACCGGGGAAGCCATGAACGCGACGGAAAGAATCCTCAAAAGCCTGCCCGCCGGATACGCGTATGAATGGAGCGGCATGAGCTATCAGGAAAAGCAAAACCAAGGGCAGTTAGGGCTTTTAATCCTGTTGGCGGTCGTATTTGCGTACCTGTTCCTGGTGGCGCAGTACGAAAGCTGGACGATTCCCGTGCCGGTATTGATGTCCGTCGTCGCCGCCGTGGGCGGGGGGCTCTTCGGCCTGTGGATTACCAACTTGCCGTTGAGCATTTACGCGCAGCTCGGGTTAGTGTTACTGGTTGGTTTGTCCGCCAAAAACGCAATTTTGATTGTAGAGTTTTCCAAAGACGAACACTCCAAAGGCACTACCGCCTATATGGCGGCATTGGACGGGCTTACCCAGCGTTTCCGCCCAGTGCTTATGACGGCGTTTACATTCATCTTGGGTATGCTGCCGATGGTGGTCGCCACGGGGGCGGGTGCGGCCAGCCGCCGCGCGTTGGGCGTCCCGGTGTTCTGGGGTATGCTCGTCGGCACGATGCTAGGGTTGTTCTTGATTCCGTTGTTCTATATTTTGGTACAAACCTATGTAGACAAATGGGAAGCCCGCAAACGAAAACAAGAATCCCAGGTGGAACAAACGCCCGCACAGAATTAATCCTGCTTAGCGTATGCGGTAAGAAGCGCGCAGCCGACCATAACGTGATGCTCCGGCCCGTGCAT
>CALYRQ010000159.1 GCA_945483375.1 uncultured Elusimicrobia bacterium | reverse complement strand
ATAAAAAGCTGCCTTGCGTATTCGAACTGTGCATCAAAAAAGCAGAACGTGTTGAGAGCCGATGCCTACAATCGCGCCGGTAATTGTGTGCGTGGTGCTGACGGGTACGCCCAAAATAGATGCGATAAAAATGGAAATCCCGGCCGAAGATTCGGCGCAGAAACCGTCCACCGGGCGCAAACGCGTAATTTTTTGGCCCATGGTTTTGACGATTTTCCACCCGCCCGAAAGCGTCCCCAGCGCAATCGCGCCCTGGCACAAAAGCACCACGGAGAGCGGTACGATAAATTCCCCTTGCGCCACGGCGTGCATTTCTTCGTGCGAGAGTAAAAAATCCCGGATTGGCGCGGCTTCTTCGCCTGCCAATCCGCCCAAGAGGAGCATGCTGATAATCCCCATGGTTTTTTGCGCGTCGTTTCCGCCGTGTCCCAGGGAATAAGCGGAGGCGGAAAACAGCTGCGCTTTGCGGAAAAACGCGTCCACTTTGCGCGGCGTGAAATGGTTGCAGATGTTAAACACAATCGTACCAATCGTGCCCGCCAGCAAAAAGCCCAAAAGCGGGGATAAAAAGATGAACAGCACCGTTTTTAAAATCCCGCCGGCCATCAGGGCTCCCATACCGCCTTTGACGATTGCCGCGCCGATAAGGCCCCCGATAAGCGCGTGGGAGGAACTGGACGGCAGGCCCCACCACCAGGTAATCAGGTTCCAGGCGCATGCGCCGATAAGCGCGGAAAACACCAGGTCCGCGTCCACGATGTGAATATCCACAATCCCCGCGCCGATGGTTTTGGCTACGGCGGTGTGGAAAATCAAAAACGCGATAAAGTTAAAAAACGCCGCCCACGCCACCGCGATTTTTGGCGACAGCACGCGGGTGGACACCACCGTGGCCACGGAGTTGGCCGCGTCGTGAAAACCGTTTAGGTAATCGAAGAACAAGGCTAAAATGATGAGGAACAAAATCCAAAACATAGGTTTCCTTAATTGCTTTTTACCAAGATGGATTCCACTAAATTCGCCACGTGTTCGCAGTAATCGGTAATCGTTTCGGCGAGTTCGTAGAGTTCTTTCTGTTTGATAATCATTACCGGGTCTTTTTCGTTTTCAAACAGGTACGTGATGGCTTCGTCGCGCAATACATCGCCCTCGTTTTCCAGGCGGTTGATTTCCACGCACTGCGTAAGGGTTTCTTTCATTTTTTTGTTGCTGCGCAGCGTCGCCAGCGTTTTTTGCAGGGCTTTGGCCGTTTGGGCGATGGTATTTGCCAAGCGTTTGCTGTAATCGGTCGGTTTGGTGATTTTGTACAGGAAAAAGCGGTTGGTGAGCAGGTAAATGGCGTCGATAATATCGTCCAATTTGTTGGCCAGTTCCAAAATGTCTTCCCGGTCGAACGGGGTGATGAATGTTTCGTTTAAGGTGTTGATGGTAACGTGGGTCAGTTCGTCGCCGTAGTGTTCTTTTTCGTGCATGGCGCGTACGTTTTCGGGGGTGAAAGAACCGCTGTCTACCAGTTCTTTGTAAAAATCCGCCGCCGCGACGATGTTTTCAGCCTGCTTGTCGAACAAATCAAAAAATTTTACTTCTTTGGGTAAGAACATAGGTGCTCCGTTGTAAAAATCGCTTCGTTACTGCTTGCCCGGCGGTGTTCCCGGCGGGGAGTAAAAAAACGCCCGTTTGCACAAACAAACGGGCGTCACCAAAGGCTATTTGTTCTCCTTCTGTTTCAACTGCTCGGGCAAGTTTACGGCCGCTTTTAACAGGAAAGGCCGTTTTTTTACTTCCTCGATAAATGCCGCGTCGCGCAGTTTGTTGCGGTATTCTTTCTCCTGGAAGATATAGCGGAACTTGGTGTATACATCGTAGGTCCCGGCCAAGAGGGCAACGATGTCCTGCACACCCACGATTTCTTCGTCCGTCGGAATCACAAAGATTTTTACCTTGGATTCGGGGGCGGAAATCAAACATTCGGCTTTGTTGGTGTCGGCGCAGTTATTGCGTTCTTCGTCGAGCACGATGCCGAAGTTTTCGAGCCCTTTCAAAATCATTTCGCGGATGTTGGTGGCGCGTTCGCCTACGCCGGCGGTGAATACGATGGCGTCTAAACGGCCCAAAGCGGCCATATACGCGCCGATGTATTTTTTAACGCGGTAGGATTCCACATCCAGGGCCAGCTTGCACAGTTCGTCGCCTTCGGCGGCTCCTTTGCGCACGTCGCGCTGGTCGGCAAAGCGGTCCCCGGTTAAGGCGTACATACCGCTTTTTTTATTCAAAATTTTGTACATTTCTTCCGGCTTCGTGCCCAGCTTTTCCATCATGTAGAAGCAGATGGACGGATCCATATCGCCGGAGCGCGTACCCATGACAAGGCCTTCAAGCGGTGTAAGCCCCATGCTGGTATCCAGGCACTGTCCGTTTTTTACGGCGGTGACGCTGGCGCCCGCTCCAATGTGGCAGACGATGGTGTTCACTTCGTCCACGTTTTTGCCCAAAAGCACCGCGGCGCGGCGGGACGTGTAAAGCACGGAAGAACCGTGAAAGCCGTAGCGGCGGATTTGGTATTTGGTGTACCATTCGCGCGGCAGGGCGTACATATAAGAAGAAGCCGGCATGGTCTGGTGGAAAGCCGTATCCATCACGCACACGTGCGTTACGTTGGGCAGTAGGGAGCGGGCGGCTTCAATACCCATAATGTGGGCCGGGTTGTGTAAGGGAGCCAAATCGGAAATGTTTTTAAGTTCTTCGATTACTTTATCGTCCACAATGACGGATTTGGCGAATTTGCCTCCGTGCACGATGCGGTGCCCGACGGCGGAAATAACGTTGATGTTTTCAATAACGCCGTGTTCTTTGTCGGTCAGCGTTTCGATGACGAGGTTGATGGCGTCTTTATGGTCTTTGCAGTTTCTTTTGAGTTCAAAAGAAGGATAACCGTTGCGGTCCTGCGAGATGAAAGAACCGTCAATGCCGATGCGTTCCACCGCGCCGGCGCAAAGGCTTCTCTTTTGGTTCCAGTCGTATACGCTGTATTTAACCGAAGAGCTGCCGCAGTTTAAAAAGAGTATAATCATATGGGTAGTATCTTCCTTATACAATAAAAAACAGCCGGAGGAAAAAATCCTCCCTCAGTATTATTGTAGCAAAAAAACGGTATTTTTTATTGATAAAAAATAAGGGATTTGTTAGTATATAGTTGTGAAGAAAAAAACATTTTTTGCAATCTGTTT
>CALYRQ010000158.1 GCA_945483375.1 uncultured Elusimicrobia bacterium | reverse complement strand
TTTAAGGATAAACAATTTTCCAAAACCTGTTTATTTGGCGGTCTCTTGGGCTTGACGTGCCATTCAGGCACGCCTATACGCCCAACTAAATCCCGCCAACTAAAAACGGTTTTGAAAAATCATATAAGCGTCTACAATGTTATTCTAGTCTGCACAGCATTTGAGTAACGGCTGGTCGTAACTTGCAATTTGCGCACAACGGATAAGAAAGAAATTTCTTATCCGTTGCTCTTTATCCGGGCAACAATTTTCCATATTTGGCTAACTTTGCGTTCCCTTGCCACTCGGCGTACCTAACAGTACTTCCTTGGGCAACTGGCAACGCAAATTTAGCGCAAATCTGATTTAGCAGCCGAAGTAACGTAATGTTATTCTAGTCTGCACGGCGTTTGAGTAACGGCTGATGTTAACTTTAAATAGCGCACGAACCGCAAAGAAAATCTCTTTGCGGTTCGTTGCTTTTGGACGCTTACACTAGCGTTGCGTTATCCCAATCCTGCGGACGGCGGATAGTACGGGATCTCGTAGTAACAAAACGACAGATTCCCGAACCCTGCGGGTGGCCTGCAAGGTGCCGCTAAACATTTGGGAATGACGAAAGTGAGGAACGGTCAAAATAAAGGATAAACAATTTTCCACAATATTCTTCTTACTTTTTGTCGATACAAAAAGTAGTGCATGGCTTTGGGGCAAGTCTTAAACAGTGTGGCTTAAACTAGTCTAATGAGAGGGACAAGAAAACCGCGGCCTGGAAGGCCTTGATTCGTTTTTTTTTTTTGATACGATAAGGTCATCCCATAGTGTTTCTGTACGGGTTCACCCTTTTATAGTTTATTTTGTTAAAAGCGGCGGATCTTGAGCAGAAATCTATCAGGATGACTTTTTTTATAGGGGAAAGCAAAATGAAAGGTTTTACGCTTATCGAATTATTAGTCGTCGTCTTAATCATCGGTATTTTGGCTTCCGTAGCATTGCCGCAATACGAAATAGCTGTCGCCAAAAGCCGGGTGGCGCAGGTGTTGCCGTTTATGGGTAGCGTTCAAGCCGCTCAGGAGGCCTATTATATGGCTAACGGAGTGTACAGCGATGATTGGAGCGAACTGGATGTGTCTATTCCGTCCGGCGTAACGGTTTCAGCTTGTAGTGAAGGCGGCCGCAATACCCAATGTGCCACCGTATTGCCGGGCGTAGTCTGCCCGCTGCAAAGCGGCGGCGGCGTGTTGTATTGCAAAGGGAATAATAACCAAATCCCGACGATTGGCCTAAGCTACGAATACGGAGGTTACCGGGGACATATTGGCCGCCGCGTATGTTATGCGCCGGTAAACAGTGATAAGTTAAATAAGGTGTGTAAAGCTTTGGGGGGAGTATTAAAAGCCGTGGAATATTCCGAAAACAGGTATGCGTTTTGAACATGAAAAAACCCGCTCTAAAGAGCGGGTTTTTTGTCGCCTAAAGCCTCTTATTTCGTTAATTTATTCAATTTCCCCTGTGCGCGGGAAGAAAGTTTGTCCGTAGGGTAGTTAATAATCAACTTTTTGTACATCTCCACGGCCTGCACATTCTTGCCGGCTTGTTCATAGGCTTGGCCTAGGTCAAACATCAGCTGTGCCGCATTCGGGCCGGAAGGGTGCGCCAGGAGGGCTTTTTCCAGCGATTGCGTGTATTTGGTCTGGTCCCGCAGGTATTTTTTTGCGATTTTGGCCGCTTCTTTTAACGAAGCAGTGGATTTTTCTTCGTCCGAACCAAACAGCGCGGCCGTTTGATGCAGCGTGTTATAGGCGGCTTCGTAATTTTTGGTTTTGGCGTAAACGTCGGCTTTGCCGCGGTAGGCTTCATAGGCCGTCGGTGTGGCGCCTAAGAGTTCGATGGCTTTATCGTAATTGATGAGCGCGCCGTCGTACTGTTTGTTGTTTTCGTCCAAAATGGCCATGTGTTTGTAGACGATACCCGTTTCGGCGGAGCCTTCAAATTCGCGCAGGACGCGGGTATAGGCTGCGGTGGCGGAAGCCGTATCTTTCAAATTATCGGCATAAATATCGCCAATCAGGCGCAGGCTGGCGGCTTTGTACGGCGTGTTGGGGTACAGTTCCGCCGCTTTTTTGTATTGAGAAATGGCGGCCAGATAGTTGCCGTTTTCGCGGTGGAAATCCCCGTACCACAATTCCACTTTATCGTTTTCTTCGTAAGAAGGATAGCGCACAAAGAACGCTTCAAACGCTTCCGAACCGGGCGTGTAAAGCTCGCGTCCGGACAGTTTGGAAAGCGCGTACAACGCCTGCGCTTCACGCTGGGCGGCGGTTTGTTCGCCGTCCTGCCGGGTGGCGATGAACAGGTTTGTCGCCTGGTCTCGGCGGTTGGTTTGTACGGCTTGCACCGCCTCGGCCATGAGCGGGGTCAGCAGGTTCATATCCGTTTGCGGATACAGGTTGCGCAGTCGGAACAGAGTGACGGCCGCGCAGCCGTTTTCCTGCGCGCGCAAATAAAGCCGGGCCTGCATCAGCATGGCGTCTTTAACGGCGGGCGAAGCCGGGTTTTGGGACGCCCAGGTGTTGAGCCCGTCCGCGAGCGCCTTGGCGGCGGAGCGGGTTTCGCGGTTGGTTTCGGCCGGGAAGGCGGAAATTTCTTTTGTATAAAATTCCAGGCCGGCGGCCGCATCCGCCGCGTATGCACACGGAGCGCACAGCGCGGCCAGGGTAAGTAAAAAGAGGGTTTTTCTCATGGCGTTATCCTAGCGGTAATTGGTGAACTGGAGCTCCACGCCGTAGTCCCCGTTTCTCAAAAGGGCCATGGTGTTTTGCAGTTCGTCCTTGGATTTGGAAGATACGCGCAGCTGGTCGCCCTGAATGGAGGCGGAAACTTTCAGTTTGGCGTCTTTAATCGCTTTGGAGATTTCTTTGGCTTTGTCGGCCGGAATACCCTGCTGAATTTTTACCGTCTGTTTGGCGGTTCCGCCGAGAGCGGCTTCAATTTTCTGCGGTTGCATGTTTTTAAGCGGAATGCCTCGTTTGGCGATACGGGTGAAAATAATATCGCGCAGGGTGTTTACTTTATATTCATCGCTGGACGCGAGTTTTAACTCGTTGTCTTTCTGGTTGAGTTCAATAGACGAATTGGTGCCTTTAAAATCGTAGCGGTTGGTAATTTCTTTATTGGCCGCGCTGACGGCTTCGCTGATGACGTTCAAGTCCACTTTGGACACTACGTCAAAACTGTAATCTGCCATAATGTAAGACCTCCGGGGCTGGATTTATTT
>CALYRQ010000157.1 GCA_945483375.1 uncultured Elusimicrobia bacterium | reverse complement strand
GCGGCGGGTGCGCTTCCCCAATATGAAATGGCGGTGGCAAAAAGTCGTATGGCGCAATTACTTCCGTTTATGTCTTCCGTCAAAACAGCGCAGGAAGCGTATTATATGGCCAACGGCGATTATACCGATGATTGGACGGATTTGGACGTTACCATTCCCAACGGGTTGACGCCGTATGCGTGCGTTTCCGGCGGGCGCAATACACAATGCGTTCAGTTTTCTTTTGGGGCTGTTTGTTCTTTGCGCAGTTCGGGCGGGAGTATTTACTGCCGTGACGCCAACGATAAATTACCCGAAATCGGAACTAATTATGATCATACATCTAACGGACGGGACTATGGAGTGCATATTTGTATTGCTGCGGCGGATAGCATGCAGGAAAAAATTTGTAAATCGTTAGGCGGAGTATTAAAAAAATCTGGCGGTTATAACTATTATGCTTTTTAATATGACGGAGAAACAGAACTGGGATTTCCGTATCGGTGTTATTTAGCCGGCAGTTCTACGGGCAGTTTGCCCTGGGCTTGTTGGTTCCCCAAAATAATATCCGCCGCCGTTTGCAGTACGTAACGGTTTAGGCCGTAGGTGGCCAGCACGGTGTCGGCTTCCGGGTAGTTTTTGATGTCGTACGGACTCATGGTGGAAATAAATACCGTATTTTTGTTTTCTTTGATTAGCCCGTTAATGGCGTTTTTTTGGTTGATGTTGGTTTTATCCGCCCATTGAAGGCTGGTTAAAATTAACAAATCCGCTCCTTTGGCGCAGGCGGCGGCGCGCTGGCTGTCTTTTTTGCGCGGGGTCAGCGCGGCGTTGTAACTGCGTACGTTCCATCCCTTTTCCAAAAACGGTTTGCTGAAGTTCATCAGCTGGTCCGAAAACCGGGGCGGTGCAAAAAACACGGCGCATACGGTGGGTTTTTTGTTGCCGGGCGCCGGAATAAAAGGAATCGTTTTTTTGCGGTTGCGTACTAACGTAACCGCCTTGGCGCTTATTTTTTCCAGTTCCGCCCGGTAGGCTTCGTGGGACGGCTGCGGCATGTGTGCGGGGGAATTTAAAAGCCCCATATTCCGTTTGGCTTCAAAAATTTTCCGGGCGGCTTCTTCTACCCGGGGCTGAAGATTTTTCGTTTTTATCTCTTGCGAAGTTTGCGCAAACACGGTTAACGGTTTGATATACCGCCCGAGCAAAATCATATCGGCTCCGTTTTCCAGCGAACGCACGGCGCATCCGGCTATGGTGCAATAGGTGGTGGCGCTTTTCATATCCAGACTGTCGGTAACTACCAAGCCTTTAAACCCCATGCGGGTTTTTAACAAATCTTGTAAAATCGGTTTCGAAAAAGTGGCGATGTTTTTGGCGTCCAGCGCGGGATATAACACGTGCCCGGTCATCACGCCGGATACGCCCTGCTTTACGGCAGCGGCAAACGGCGCCAGGTGTACTTTTTGCATTTGTTCGGCGGAGGCTTTCACCACCGGCACCGCGTAGTGGGAATCCTGCGCCGTATCCCCGTGGCCGGGGAAATGTTTGACGATGCTCATTACTCCCGCCGCTTTAAAGCCGTTAATCAGCGCAATCCCCATTTTGGTTACGTCGGCCGGATCGGCCCCGAACGAGCGCACGCCGATAATTGGGTTATCCGGGTTGTTGTTTACGTCCAGCACGGGGGAAAAATTAATGTGCACGCCCGCACGGCGCAGTTCTAGGCCCGCCAGGTAAGCGATGGCGGCCGCACCTTCTTCATCCGCCGCGGCGGAGAGCATCATATTGGTGGGCAGATAATCAAAGCCCAAAGTGATGGGCGTGTAAACCGTTCCGCCTTCGTAATCGATGGAGATAAACAGCGGTATTTTGTGCGGGCTGTTGGCGGCCCAGCGTTGGAGTTTGGCGATTAATTCTTCCGTTTGTGCCAGCGAATAGTTGCCCCATTGGATGAGTACGCCGCCGATTTTGCCCGTTTCGATGGCGGGGCGGAGTTGTTCGGCGCTGTCTACGTCTACAAACGCGACGAGGGTCTGCCCCAGTTTTTCTTCAAAGGACAGTTCTTCAAACGTTACGGCGGCCGCCGGAAACAGCGGGAACGCAAACAGGAAGACGGCCAGCAGTTTTTTCATTAGTTTACCTCAATCACCGGGATTTCGGCCGGCGCCAAAAAACGCAGCGGAATGCCCCAGTAGAACATGCCGGAAGTAATGTAAAATTCCATTCCGTTTACGTCATACAAACCGTATACGCGCGGAAATTGCAGTTTTACCAGATATTTGAACGGAAAAATCTGCCCGTTGTGGGTGTGGCCGCTGAACATCAGGTCCGCTCCTGCGGCGGCCGCTTCTTCCGCGTACAAGGGCGTATGGCTGAGGAATACAAGCGGTTTTTCCGGGTCCGTCCGCGCGAGCAGGTCCGTTACGTCCCGGGCGGTTACGCGCGCGGTGCGCGCGTCTTTAATCCCAGCCACTTGTACGCCGTTGGCGAGCGCGGCGGTTTGGTTTTCCAGCAAGTTTACGCCCGCTTCTCTAAATAACATTTTGGAATGGTCGTACCCTACATAATACTCGTGGTTGCCGAATACGCCGTAAATCCCCAAAGGCGGATTGGTTTGTTTTAAACGCGCCGCGTATTTTTTTAAGCCGGGGCCGTATTCAAAAATATCGCCCAGCAGGAAAATGACGTCCGGCCGCTCGGCTTCGATTTTGCGGAGGGCTTTGTCAAAACGGGAAAGCGAAACGCCCATCCCTACATGGGAATCGGAAACCAGGGCGATTTTCATTTTTGGCGCGCCGGGTACGGTTACGTGAATGCGTTTTACGCGCGGCGTCGAAAATCCGCCCCATAACGAAAGCGCAAACACAACGCCCATAACGGCCAGGCTCAGCGGGCCCGTCCACGGGCGCGCGTTTACGTGGCACAGCTGTAACACCCATTGCAGCACCGTGAACGCGGCGACAATGCAAAAGCCCAAAAATACAAGCCCGCCCCACACGTAACTAATGTAATAAAGCGCGTGTTCCAACGTGCCATAATGGGTGCGCGTGTATTCCATGCCAAAACGGATGAGAAACGTCATTACCAGCGGGGCGATGCCCACCGGGATTTTCCAGCCAATTTGCGGAAACGCAAAGTACAGCCACGCGCCGATAGTCAGCTGCATGCCCCATAAAATAACGGAAGCGACAATAAAAAACGTGCTCACGGTGTTTATTCCCCCAGCGAAAAAACTGTTTTTTATATTTTAAAAAATTTCTCATAATAAGTATAATATATCTATATACGT
>CALYRQ010000156.1 GCA_945483375.1 uncultured Elusimicrobia bacterium | reverse complement strand
ATATTACAACCCCGAAACGAAAAAATGTTGAAAAAAACTTGCATTTTTTTAGTTTACGATGTATGATAGAAGTATACTAGATGTTTGGTACACCGATTTATCCCCCAGAACCTTTCGATTTACCCCCCGAACGGTTCTGAACAAAGCCCTGGGCACATCCCCCAGGGCTTTTTCTTTGTTCTTTTTTGTAAAAAAGAAACCCAAAAAACTTTCTTATTCTTTTTTATGACAGCATAAAAAGAATCAAAAACATTCTTTACTTTTTGCGTCGGCAAAAAAGTAAACCAAAATCTTCTTCTTTCTTTTTCTGGCAGCAGAAAAAGAAACAAAAAGACTGCCCGCCCGGGTCCTATAAAAAGCAGTCTGAAACGGGGCGTTTTACAACTCGCTTCGCTCAAACAAATAAAACGCCTTTTCCGTTTCAGACGCTTTTTATAAACAGGACTAAGGGCGGGATATAAAGGCTAACAGCATAAAGGCAACAAAAAACCACCCTTGGCGGGGTGGTTCCAAATCGTCGCAACTTCTAAATTACAGAGAAATCGCGCTCACCGGGACCCTGCGGGCCGCTTTTCCGGATTGGCCGGGGTGGCGCGGAGCATGGTGGCAAAAAACCACCCCTGGCAGGGTGGTTCTAAATCGTCGCAACTTCTAAATTACAGAGAAATCGCGCTCACCGGGCAGCTTTGCTTAAAACTTGCATAACTGCCCTGCGCTCTTTCTCTTACAGAGAAATCGCGCTGACCGGGCAGGTGCCGGCACAAGAACCGCATTCAATACATTTGGTCGCGTCAATGTGTCTTTTGCCGTCCACTTCGCTGATGGCGGCAACGGGGCAGGCGGATTCGCAAGCGCCGCAGTTGATGCAAACATCCGGGTTCACTTTGTAAGCCATAATTATTCTCCTATGATTGGGTAAAAATTATATTTAAATTATACAAAAATTGAACACGTTTTAGTTTTTCCCGTCGGAGAGATCCCCCCTTGTCAAGTACGCACAATAGTGGTAAAATAAAAAAGTAAGGATAAACTAACTTTTATGCAAACAGAAAATTTCCGCACTTTACACCAATTAAAACCGGGCAATACCGCCCAAATTCGCGAAATACAAACTACTCCCAAAATGGCCGAAAAATTGGCGGCTATGGGAATAGTCCGCGGGCAGTTTGTTACGCGCCAAAAAGGCTCCAGCCCCGTCGTAATCAACGTATCCGGGACGGAAGTGGCCATCGGGCGCGAAACCGCCAAAAAGATTTTCGTCACTTCCAAAAAAAACACGTTTCTTCTGGCCGGAAATCCCAACGTGGGCAAGAGTCTGATTTTTTCGCGCCTGACGGGGATTGGCATTATTTCGTCCAATTTTCCCGGCACCACCGTGGGGCTTAACTACGGGCAAACGCAGTTTGACGGAGACTCGTACGATATTATCGACATCCCCGGCCTGTACCGCCTGGAAGAAGAATGGCTTATCGAAGGCAAAAAACGCAACCTGTTTAAGGAGTTGGAATACGATTTTATCGTCTGCGTGTCCGACGCGTCCCACCTGGAGCGCAACCTGTATTTTGTATTGGAAATTTTGTCGCTTAAAAAACCCGTCATTTTACTCTTGAACAAATTTGACGAAGCCCAGCGCAAAGGGATTCAAATTGACGTAAAAGCGCTTTCCAAAATGTTGGGTATTCCCGTTATCCCGACGGTGGCTTCCACGGGCGAGGGCCTGAAAGAACTGGCTGAAGCAGCTCCCAAGGTGGCTGAACGGGACGAAACGCGCTCCCCGTTGGTGGTGCCGGAATCGGCCGAAGAAAAATGGCATATCATCGGGAACATTATCCAAAAAGTGCAGACGGTAAAGCATAAACACCCGTCGTTTTGGGAACACTTGCAGGGGTGGGCGACTACTCCCGCCACCGGCCTGCCGATTGCGTTTTTGGTGCTTATCGCCTCGTTCTTTTTGGTGCGGTTTGTGGGCGAAAGCATTATTAACTTTGTAGACCCACTGTATGAAAATTATTACGTGCCGTTTTTACAAAACTTGTTCGGCACGTGGAAAGACAATGTACTCGGCATGCTTTTGTTGGGCGACGGCGGCGCGCATTATTTCGGCGTACTGACGGACGGCCTCAAAATTGCGCTTGTGGAGGTGATGTCTTACGTTTTGGCGTTCTATGCGTTGTTGGGGTTCCTGGGCGACTTGGGGTATCTCCCCCGCCTGGCCGTGTTATTGGACGGAATTTTGCACAAAATCGGTTTGCACGGGTACGGGTCGCTGCCCATTATGCTGGGCTTTGGCTGTAAAGTGCCCGCCGTGATGGGCGTGCGCGTACTCGAAACGCGCCGGGAGCGGATTATCGCGCTTGCGCTTATTTTGGTGCTGGCTCCGTGCATTTCCCAAACGGCCATGATTATTTCCATTTTGTCCCCCCACGGGCTTAAATATATGCTGATTGTGTTCGGCGCGCTCTTCATCAACGGAATTTTGGCGGGGACCGTTCTTAATAAACTGATGAAAGGCGAAACACCGGAACTGTTTATGGAAATCCCCTCCTGGCAGATTCCCCAGTTAAAACCGCTGGCGCGCAAATTGTGGATTCGCATGAAAGAATACCTGGGCGACGCGCTGCCGCTGATTTTAATCGGTATCGTGTTTGTGGATTTGATGCAGCTTTCTGGCGTGACGGATTTTGTGACGAAAATTTCCCGCTGGCCCGTGGAAAAACTGCTCGGTTTGCCCGGCGAAACCACGCCGCTTTTAATTTTGGGGTTCCTGCGCAAAGATGTATCTATCGCGCTCTTGGAGCCGTTTAACCTGCCGCCGCAATTGCTCGTTGTAGCGTGCGTGTTTATGGCGATGTACTTGCCCTGCGTAGCGACGTTTTTTGTTATGCTGCGCGAGAGTGGCTGGAAAGATACGGTTAGAGTGGTTGCGCTGACGCTGACGCTGGCGTTTGTATCGGCGGGCATACTGAGAATGATTATGATGTAAACCAAACCACTCTATTTATACAAACAACGGATAAGATTTCTTTCTTATCCGTTGTTGTTTTTTAAAACCCCATACTTTTGCATAACCCTGAAATTTTACTGGTACATTCTGTTTTCCCTGGATTTGCGGAATTATCCAGCCAAACGACATAACGGGACGGCGATTGCTGGGTTAAGATGCTTGTATCCGCATTTTTGCCGTTGTCGGGGATTCCGTGTGTATCCCAAAAAACTAAATTTGCTTGGGCGGAAGAAAACATGTCTACGGCAAATTTATCGCACCACAGCATGT
>CALYRQ010000155.1 GCA_945483375.1 uncultured Elusimicrobia bacterium | reverse complement strand
TCCGGCGATGTTAAGCAGGTTGATGACCAGCGTGACGAACATGGGATAATAGGCTTTGTTGTGGCTGCGGAGCACGGCGGAAATCGTCATGCACAGCGCCTGCAGGAACGAAAATCCGCCCACAATTTTCATGTACGAAACGCCGTATCCGACGAGCGTTTCTTCCAGCCCCATCAGCCGCAAGGACGGCGCGGCAAACCAGAACAGCCCCGCGCTGACCAAAAATCCAACCACCAAATTTACGACTAGCGATACGCCGATTACCTGCGCTACGTTCTTTTTTTGGCGCGCGCCCAAATACTGCGAGCACAGCACCGATGTGCCCAGCGTGGTGATGCCGTACAAAATAAACACCAGGTTCAAGAGTTGGTTCACCACGCCGCCGGCGGCGACGGTTTCGTCCGAATACCGGCTGAGCATGAAAACGTCCGTCGCGCCCGTAAGCATGATAAGCAGCGTTTCGACAAAAATGGGATTTGCCAAATTGAACAGCTTCCGGCGCACCGCCTTGCGCGGTTTTCGGGCTTCGGAGCGTTTTTTACGGAATGGATTTTTTTTAGACAAGGCGGTCAGCATAAGACAAATTACAAATTCACTTTTTTAATAATCGGACGAAGCGCCGCCGAAAAAGACCGCTCCGCCACCTGCAAACAGGGCGCAGTTTGGCGGCGTTTTAAATCGGCGCGGTTGACGCGTTCCAACACGTCGGCCGCCGCCTCTTTTTTCACGCGGCATTTTTTGACGATTTCATCCAGCGTCGAACCGTCTTCCAAATAGGCGCGCAAGATTTTATCCAGCACCGGATACGGCGGAAGCACATCTTCGTCCTTTTGGTTGGGTGATAATTCGGACGTCGGAGCACGGTCAATAATTCCCTGCGGGATGAGCTCGCGTTCTTTATTCAGGTATTCGGCGAGTTGGTAAATTTCCGTTTTATACAAATCCCCAAGCGGCTGCAAACACCCGCCCGCATCGCCGTACAACACCACGGAGCCAACGGCGTTTTCGCTTTTGTCATCCGTCGAAATCAGCATGGCGTGATATTCCTGCGCCAGCGCGGAGAGAATCACCGTGCGCAGGCGGGACTGGATTTCCTGCGCTGTAGCGTCCTTTGCGTGGGAAACGATATGGGCAAAGGATTCTTTGACGGCGTCCAGCGCGGGATGAACGCCTACTTCTTCCAAATTTACACCCAGTTTAACGGCTAGACGCCCTGCCAAACTTTTGCTTAAATCACTCGTCGAATAAGACGGAAGCGACACGCAATACACGCTTTCCCCACCCAGAGCCCGCGCCGCCAGCGCGGCCGTAAACGCGGAATCAATCCCCCCGCTCACGCCAAACACCACTTTATCCGCGCCGCTTTTGTGCACGTAATCGCGCAAACCGAACGTAAGTGCGTCCAGCAGTTCCTGCAAGACGGGCGTTTTGTAGAAAACGGGTGGCTGTTTTTCTTCCAAATCCACGGTGTTCACCTGTTCCTTAAACAGCTCGGAACGGAAAACCAGCGCGCCTTTTTTATCCGCCATCGCGGTTAAACCGTCAAAAATCATGCCGTCGCCGCCGCCGAGCAAGTTGCACAACAGCGCGGGAACGCCGTTCTTTTTGGCGAATTTTTTAAGCGCTTCCAGCCGCGGGACAATATTGCCTTTTTTATAGGGCCGCGCCAACACAAAAATAACCGCGTCCGCATCCGGGTCCGCCGTCGCGTTTTGCGGGTCTTCCAACGAAATTTGCAAATTTTTGCCGTTTAAGGAAACGGTTTCGGTATCGAAAATTTTGGTAATCTTTCCTTTATGTATAAACGCCGCGGCGGTAACGCTTTGGCCGGACTGACGGTCCAAATACCCCAGCATGCAGGCGGTTTTTTTGGTTTCTTTGGCCAGTTCTTTTAACGCGGCCGCGTTCTGCACAATTAAACGTTTATCGTCGAACAAATCAAACAGCGGGCAGCCGCACAGCGCGGCTTCCGGCAGTACAATAAGGTCCGCTTCCGGCGCGGGCGCGCGCAAAAGTTCCGCCGCTTTACGGGCGTTCCCGGCCACATCCGCGGCTAGGGGATTAAAGGAAACTAAATTTATTTTCATAATTTCACTTATCAATATTTTACCACTTTGCGGGCTTTTAAAACTGCTACAATATATGGGTATTATATTATAAACAGGAGGATGTTTATCCATGAAAAAATTAGTACTTTTGGCGGCCGTACTGTGCGCGGCGCTTCCCGCGTTGGCCGCTGATACGGGGGTCTTGAAACTTTCTTTGTGGGACAAAACCGCCATTGCCACGCCGGCCAACACCCAGGAAATTACCGGTATTGATTTCGGCATCGGCTCCAATTCCGCCACCGTCACCGGCGTACAGCTGGATTTGCTGTTCGCGCAAACCCAGTACGAACTGAACGGCGTAAGCATGGCGTGGGTAATCAGCATGGCCAACGAAGTGCGCGGAGCGCAACTGGCAATGCTCACCAAATCCGAAATGATGCAGGGCGCACAGCTGGGCCTTGTTAACATGAACCGCCAGGAACTGACGGGCTTGCAGTTTGGGTTCTTCAACCAGGCCGAATATATAAAAGGGTTACAGCTGGGTTTTGTAAACTACGCCAAAACCATTGACGGTTTACAGGTGGGGATTTTAAATATCGCCGGAAACGGCTGGTTCCCCGCCATGGTCATCGTCAACGGCCGCTTTTAACGATTTTTCCGCCCAGGCGGAAATATAAGGAGAATTAAAACATGAGAAAACTAGCCGTATTACTCGCTGCTGTTATTTGCGCCGCCCCGGCTTTCGCGGGCGACACCGGCGTTTTAAAACTGTCCCTGTGGGGTAAAAGACTGGCCCTCGCCGTTCCGGCCAACACCCAGGAAATCACCGGTATTGACTTCGGTATCGGTTCCGACGCCGCCTCCGTTTCCGGCGTTCAGCTGGACCTCGTCTACGCCAAAGCCGACACGGTAAAAGGCGTTCAGTCCGCCATTGTCACCCGCTCCAACCACGTTACCGGCGCACAGCTGGGTTATGTGAACTTCGGCGACGGTTACTTGAAAGGCGTTCAGTTCGGTTTATACAACCAGGCCGACGAGCTCCACGGGCTGCAGCTGGGATTTGTCAACAACGTTAAAAACATTAACGGGCTTCAAATCGGCTTGGTCAACATTGCCAAGAACGGTTGGTTCCCGGTGATGGTGCTTGTAAACGGACGCTTCTAGTTTTTAGTCCTTTACCAAACCGCGCTTATAAAAAGCGCGGTTTTTTTATGGTATAATATATATAAGGT
>CALYRQ010000154.1 GCA_945483375.1 uncultured Elusimicrobia bacterium | reverse complement strand
GCAGGATTTGCATTCATCCCCGCGTTTACACACGGGGTACTCTGTTAGGTATAAAAAGAGCCCCGGAGCGTTCAGCCCCGGGGTTTTTATTATGTCAAAACAGGCTACAGGCCGAATACGTGCCGAATGGCCGCCAACAGCTCATCGGTATCAAACGGCTTATATAGCACGCCGTCCGCGCCCAAACGCTGGGCTTCAGCCAAAATGGTGTCCTGCCTGAGCCCGGTTACTATCAAGGCTTTTACGCGCGGATATTTACGTTTGATTTCGGCCAAAATATCCAACCCGTTTTCCGTTGGGAAGAAGATATCCAGCAGGATAAGGTCCGCGCCGGTTTCTTCCATTTTGGAGCGCAATTCGGCCGAACCTCCGGCTTCAAACGCCACCTCAAAGCCGGACGACTCCAGCACGTTACGAATAGCCGAACGCAAAATAACGGAATCATCCACCAGCGCGATTTTTACCATAAATTTCCTATTTTAAATAAGGGGCCGTCAGTTTTTCCCCAAACTCCAAAAGAGCGAGCGTGTCTTTTTTAGTCGCGCTTTCGGCGTAAATGCGCAAAAGCGGTTCCGTGCCGGACGGACGCAATAATACCCATTCGTCGTTTTCCAAAATAACTTTTAGCCCGTCCAAGGTGGAAAATTCCGCCACTTTGCGCCCGTTTATTTTTTTGGGTAATTTTTTGCGGAGCTTTTCCGTCAGCGCGGCTTTATCGGCCGGTTTGGAAAGCGGCAAATCTTTGCGCAAATAGACGGACGCGCCGTATTCCTGCGCCACCGCCGCACACAGTTCGCTGGCTTTTTGACCCGTAACGGCCATTACTTCCAGAAAGGCCAAGGCTACGGTCAAGCCGTCGCGGTCGGGCAAGTTGCCCTTCCAGGCAAATCCGCCGGATTCTTCCACGCCGAAGGCCACGTCTTCCAGCGCCATGCGTTCAGCCACGTGTTTAAAGCCCACGCCCACTTCTTCAAACAGCATATTGTATTGGCGGGCGATACGTTTAAGCAGGTAGCCCATGGAAACCGTTTGCACGATTTTGCCTTTGAGCTTTTTGTTTTTAATTAAATAATCGCAAAGCACCGCGGCGATGACGCACGGAGTTAAATAGGTCCCTTTTTCGTCCACCAGGGCCACGCGGTCGCCGTCGCCGTCAAACGCCACGCCCAGGGAAGCCTTTTTCTCCACCACCGTTTTCTTTAAAACGGACAGATTCTTTTCTACGGGTTCGGGCTGCGCGCCGCCGAAAGTGGGGTCGTGCTCGGCCCGGAGCGCGATAACCTGTTTTTCGGACAGGAATTTTTCCATATATCCGGCCGCGGCGCCGTGCATGTAGTCCATCACCACTTTGCCTTTAAAGGTTTTAATTTTTTTCAGATTCACGTGGGAAGCCACATATTTGAAATATACGTCGGAACAGTCTTTTTGTTCCGCTTTTTGTCCGTACAAAAAGAGGACGGAGTTCTGGTCTAATAATTCTTCCACTTCTTTGGTAACGCGCGCGGACGCCGAGCCGCCCGCCAATTTGATTTTAATGCCGTTGTAATTGGCCGGATTGTGGCTGGCCGTGACCATGATGCTCATCCAAAATTTACTTAAACTCAAACACGCGGCGACGGGAGTGGAAACGGGACGGTCCGACAGGGTGACGTCGATTTTATTGGAGCGGAAAATGCTGGCGATATCGGCCGCGAACAGGTCGGACATAAAGCGGCGGTCGAACCCAACGAAGATTTTGGGCATTTTGCCTTTTTCGTCGCTGGGAGCGTTTTCGTTAATATAATCGGCCAGCGCCTGTGCGACGCGGCGGACGTTTTCAAAAGTAAAATTCCAAGCGATTACGCCTCTCCAACCGTCGGTGCCGAACTTAATTTCAGATGCCATACTCTCTCCCTGATTTATAAGGTAAATCCGTTTTCAATTTCCGTACGAATATATTTCTGCCGTCTATCGCCGCCTTTAGCCCGTTTATAAAATCCGTTTGCGCGGAATAAAAAGGCATTTTACCTGTCCGACTGTAAGGAGTTGTAAAATGCCCGCGCAACACTGGATTTTATGGGCATTGGCGGCCAGTCTTTTTCGTTCTTTTTCTGCTGCCAGAAGAAGAACAAAATCTTTATAAATCGGCGCGCGAATTTCTGAGCCTTTCTAGGCGCGGGAATCCGAGCGTATACCCAAGAAGTATCCGAGGATAACCGCAACAACGAAAGGCGCGAAATTCGCCAGCCGAAAAAGTGGAGGTGGGGGGATTCGCACCCCCGTCCGAACATCCTTTCCTCCCAGGCGCTACAAGTTTAGCTTCGCTTGATTAACCGCAACCTAAGCGCGAAGCGGCACGTTTGCGGTTTGGTTCGTTGGTCTTAGGCAAAGCCGGACGAACTGCGCCTGCTTTGCAGCATTCCATGTGATAACCGCGATCTTTCAGCGCATGGAAGACGCCAAAAGCGCGGTGGGACTAAGCGTTAGCCCAAGCGACTTGATTGTCGTTAGTTATTTTTTTGGCCCTATTTTAGCCGGCCTGGCCAACCGGCACTTGCTCCCGGGCGGCAACAGATACCCGTCGAATCTATTACACCCCCGTAAATACGGAAATTGTCAAAGACCTGCTTTTTCAAATTAGTATTATATTGTATCATTTTCTTATAACAATTTTGAGGCGCAAAGGCAAATGAACACATATGTAAGTACCAAACCCACCGTTTATTTAATTGACGGGCTCAACCTCGTACGCAGCTTTTTATACCAGTTCGCCCGCACGGAAGAAGACGTAACCGCCGATTTTTTAGACTTTTTGGCCGAAATCTCTCAACACGAACGTTACTGTATGCACGAATACGAAGTAATTTTTGACGGCGCTTTTAGGCCTGTCGGCCCGCTCTACCGCGGCGGCGTGCATATTTCGTTTTCGGAAGAAGCGACGGCCGACCAAATCATCTATGAACGCGCGGACTATTTAAACCAAAACGGGCGGCGCGTTATTGCGGTAACGGACGACCGCCTGCTGCAGGAAGATTTAAAAAAGCTCGGCGTAAAAACACTTTTCTGCCGCAAGTTTTACAACGGGCTTAAAGTGCCCGAGAAATAACTCTGCGGGCGCGTTTGTAAAATTAGTGCAAAAGCGCGCGTTTTTTGTTAAAATAAAAGTAAGAGGGCTGGTGGCGGAATGGCAGACGCGACAGACTTAAAATCTGTTGACCGCAAGGTCGTGGGGGTTCAAGTCCCCCCCTGCCCACTCTTATTTTCCTGCCATTCAATTTACCCCGCCAGTACATAAAGTATGTTA
>CALYRQ010000153.1 GCA_945483375.1 uncultured Elusimicrobia bacterium | reverse complement strand
CCCGAGGCGTGGCCCACGGTGGTGGAAAAATTTATCGCCAAAGGCGCATGCGTAGATACGGATTTTAACGTGTTTGAACATATTTTTCGCCGCGTGTCGCGCGAGAGTATCAACGACGGAATGTGGCTGTTGCGCGGTATCGGCAACCGGCGCGAAAGCGCGATGTACAATATGCTCAAGCGCAGTATGGATATGACGCTTGCGGTATGTATGCTGCCGTTTCTCCTGCCGCTTGGCGGAGTGATTTGGCTCACCATTAAACTGATAGACCGCGAAAATCCGCTTTTTACGCAAAAACGCGTCGGCTATATGGGCAAAAGCATTACCCTTTATAAATTCCGCACGATTAAACAAAAAAATCAAGAGTCCGAAAACGAAGAAATTACCCGCACAGGGGCAATTTTGCGGCGTTTTAGATTAGATGAAATCCCGCAGATTTTTAACGTGCTGAAAGGGGACATTTCGTTTGTAGGGCCGCGGCCGTTATGGGCGGGGGAATGGGATATTTTAAATCAACATATTCCTAACCACTCTATTCGTACGATTGTAAAACCCGGCATTACGGGGTGGGCGCAGTTAAATTTTAAAGCCCGTCCCAATTATAAAATTGCTTTTGAAACGTCCAATACGCACTCTCCCCAAATTTTTGATGCTGCATTCACGCGGTTTTCGTATGATGTATGGTACATTAAAAACCGTTCCGTTTTACTGGATATTGAAATACTGGTTAAAACGGGTATTCGTATGTTTATCAAGGACTCTCATGTTGCTTAACTTATTCTCCGTTATTTCCCGCCGTATTTTGTTCCCGCTAACTGTATTCGGGCTGGCGGGCGGAGTATACGCCGAATCTTTCCCGCTGTGTATGTACGGCGTAGATAATCCCGCTGACGTAAAAACCGTTAAAAAGGCGGGGTTTAACTGTATTCAAACGTATAAGCGGGACTTTCAAACTTTGTCTTCCTTGGCGCAAGCCGCGCAAAAAGAGGGTGTTGAATTGGTGGTTTACCCGACTAAACTGACGGAAGAGAATCTTGCCGCCGCGCGCGAGTGGCCCATACTGGCGTGGTATTTGGTGGACGAACCCGATGTGGCGCGTATCAGTTACAGAGACGTCCAAAAGTTAAACCAAGCCGTAAAAGCCTCTTTCCCCAACCACCAAACCGCGCTTGTTGTGGGGCAAGGCTCTCACGCCAAAAATTATCATAAATCGGCTGACGTATTGATGGTGGACTGGTATCCCGTGTATCATTTGCCGCTGACGTCTTTCGGCGAGCAAATTCGTACGGCCAAGCAAATTATGGCGGACGGAGGCCAACCCGAAAAGCCCTTATGGGGCGTGGTGCAGGCCTTTGATTGGAGAGAGTTTAAGCAATACCGCCCCGACACGGATCGTATCGGGCGCTTTCCCACGGTACAGGAAATGCGTTTTATGGCGTATGATGGGGTGTTGGAAGGAATGAACGGTATCTTTTTCTTTATTTTTACGTCCAACGGGGTGCCGCTTCCGCAGGCCAAGCCGGAACATTGGAGCCGCGTGGTACGGGTGGCTAAAGAAATCAGCAGAATACGTCCGGTGTTTGAGAAGGGGGCAAAACTCCCTTCGCCCGTTACCGGCAATGCAAATGTAAAGGCGGGCCGTTGGCTGTACAAAGGGTATTATTACGACGTGATTGTAAACCGTTCGTCCTCCGAAGAAAGGCTGCCGTCTGAATTTACGTTGCGGTCTTACAAGGCTTTATTTGGCGTAAAAAACAAAACGCTTGCGCCGTTGTCGGTGCTTGTTTTAAAGAGCAAAAATAAATAGGCTTTTCTTCCTCTTCCTTCATAATGTATGCTCGCGGCTCTAGCCCACTAGCCTTCGTTTTCTTTTCAGATTCCGTATACCGACCTTACGGAATGACGAAAAGAAAACATCCGCCCTCAATGGGGGTGTTCTTCCTGCCTATACTCTCCTTGCGTCATTCCCGAGATTGTAGTTGGGAATCTGTTGTTATCAACCGTCATTCTGAACTTGTTTCAGAATCCAGTTAAACAAGGAATGGATCTCCGATTTTTCTTACCCAATAAGCGTTTTTAGACAACAAAAAAGCCGCCCCTTTCGGGGCGGCTTTTTAAAGCGAATCAGCTTAGAAAACGGCTTTTACAAACACACCGCCTTTGTTGCTGTCGTAATCGTTGCCGTGCGTGTTGGAGTTTCTGGTTCTCCATTGGTACCACACGCCGGCGGACAGCCATTCTTGGAATTGGTAGTCCAACTGCGGGCGGACGGTAAACAGATCATCGGTTCTTTTGGTTCCGGCTCTGTTGACGTGGTTGTAGTCCATGTTTTCATAGGCAAGTGTCAAACCGGCGGTAAACTTGTCGGTCAGTTTGTGCCCACCGTACAGGGAGATTAACGTATCGGCGAAGTATCTGTTATTTTCGTATGTAGATTCTTCAAATCTTCTTTCTCCGGAAAGGCGAACCGTATCTTTGGCGGTCGCATTCCATTCCAACGCCACATAGTAACCCAACATATCTTCATAACTGTTGTAGCCGGCTAAATCCGTGCTGTAGTCGCGCATTACATAATTCAGTTTGGCTACGCCGGAAAGTTTGGGGGCCAATTTGCCTTCCACGCCTACGCCGATGGTGTTGCCGTTGGAATCGTTATCGGTATTGTCCCGGTAGGAAATGTTGGTGTAAACATATTCCACAAACGCGCTGGTTTTGGCGGAAATGTTGTAGAAAGCCTGCACTCCGGCGTTTACGCGGTTGCGGGTCAAATCGTATTTCCACGGATTATCCAGGTAATAATCGTAGGAATCGTTGACGGTCAAACCGAGGCCGAACATTTTGTCGGTAGAGGTTTTGGCGGAGAGATAAACATTGTTGTTTAATCTCTTGGCGCGTTCCGTCAGTTCGCTGTTGGCCTGGTCGGACGTATAAAGGAAGGAATCCCCGATATTGAAGGTTTCGTTTTTTACGTCCAAGTTGGCGTAAGCGTTCCAAAAACCATTTTTGCCGTTGTCTTCGGTATAGGCGTCATAGCCGCCCAACGCGGTGGCGTTGAGTTCCAAGCCGGTGCCGGCAATCGGGTTTTTGTAATTTACGCCGGCTTTGGTGGAACTGATGAAGGAGTCTTTTTCGTTGCCGTCGGTCAAATAAATGTTGTCGTCGTAACTCAAATCTTCGGATACGATAACGTTCAGTTCTCCGGCGGATGCAAACGAGGTGGCGCACAAACATACTGCCAACAATAATAATTCTTTCATATTCGCTTTATATCCTTTGTTATCTGGGGGCGGA
>CALYRQ010000152.1 GCA_945483375.1 uncultured Elusimicrobia bacterium | reverse complement strand
AAAGAGGAGCAAACGGGTAAAAAATCGAAAGAAATAACCGCGAGGGAACTGCCTTATTTGAGCAACCAATATAAGAAAAAATACTTTCAGGTGGATGACGAAAAAATTAAGGAATACTTCCCCGTTCAAACGGTTATCGACGGTATGTTCGGCGTGTTCGGCAATTTGTTCGGCGTAACGTTTGTAAAAACGGATTTGCCCGTTTGGCACGAAGACGTAGTCGTCTATCAAATTAAAGACAAAAAAACGGGGGAACTGATTTCCAATTTTTACATGGATTTGTTCCCGCGCGACGGCAAATACACCCACGCCGCCACATGGAGTTTTGTGGACCGTTTTGAGTTGCCGGACGGTACCATGCAAACGCCTTCCGTAGTGATTGCGGCCAACTTTACCCCCGCCGGGAACGGCGTGCCGCCGCTCCTCACGCACGGGGAAGTGGAAACGCTGTTCCATGAGTTCGGGCATGTTTTGCAGATGTCCATGGCTACTTCCAAATACGCCACGCTGACGGGTGACAACGTGGCCTGGGATTACATTGAAACCCATTCCCAGCTGCTAGAAAATTGGGCCTGGCAGCCGGAAGTGTTAAAGAAAATTTCGTCCCATTACCAAACGGGCGAAGTATTGCCGGATGAAATGATTTCCTCGCTCGTAAAATCCAAAAACGTTGGTGTGGCGCAAGGGTTTATCCGCCAGAATTTTTTGGGCCAGTTTGACGTTGCCGCCCACGCCGCCCAAAAACGTGTGGATACCACCAAACTCTACGGCAAAATGATGAAAGACATCACGGGTATTCCGTTAACAAAGGATACATATCCGCAGGCGAGTTTCGGGCACATCATGTCGCTTACCGACCCGTATGATGTGGGCTATTACGTATACGCGTGGTCGCTCGTTATCGCCGAGGATATTTTCAGCGAGTTCGAAGCGCAGGGCCTGTTTAATGAAGAATTGGGCGCCAAGCTCCGCACGTACGTGTATACGCCCGGTACGGTGTATGACGAAAACGAAATGGTGGAAAAATTTCTGGGCCGTCCATATAACGATAAGGCGTTCTTAAAAAGTTTAGGCGTAACGGCAAAATAACAGCTGCGTGTTTCCTCTCAGCCTCTCTCTCTTTAGGGAGAGGCTTTTTTTGTTAAAGAAATAACCTTTTTTAAGCTGGGAAGGATCTATACGAATATAGAACTTCCAGGTATTTTTGTTGCCAAATAGGGGGTCTTCTTTAGATCTCATTCCGTTATGCTGGGGCTGGCAGAATCCCGTGCATTACACTTCGCGGGAGCGTTTCTTCTAAAGGGGTAAGTTCCAATTTTCACGCGGAGGTAAAGCCCAATTATGGACGGCACCTCAAGAAAGTTAATCCCAAACCGAAACCAGAGACAGTAGATAGGAAAACATATCATAAGGCACTGTGCCCTGCAGATACGCGAATATATGCGTGTAAACGGCCTTTCCCAAAAAGAATGTGCAGCCGCATTAGGGATGAGCCCCGCGCGGGTGAGCCAAATTTTACGAAATACATAGTTTAAAAATCATAAATTGCTACAATACAATAAACGTATTATCAAAGGGAATTTATCAAATATGATTACTGGCGAACTGAAAAATAAAATTGACCGTTTATGGGAAATGTTTTGGACGGGCGGTATCACGAATCCGTTGGATGTGATTGAGCAAATTACTTATTTGATGTTTATTCGGGATTTGGACGCATTGGATGATACCCGCCGGAAAGAAAGCCAAATGCTCCGCGTTCCGTTTACCAGTATCTTTGGCGATAAAAACGAATCCTTTAAGTGGTCTGTATTTCGGGATTTCGCTCCAGAGAAAATGTATAAAACGGTGCAGGAAGGTGTGTTCCCTTTTATCAAAACGCTCCACGGGGATAAAAACAGTGCCTATTCCCGCTATATGTCGGATGCTCTGTTCAAAATTCCCACGCCGCAGCTTTTGGAAAAAATCATTACTGCGCTAGATGATATTATGTCCAACCCCGCTTATCAAAAAAAGGATATGCGCGGGGATGTATATGAGTATTTATTGTCCAAATTGGCTACTTCGGGCACAAACGGCCAGTTCCGCACGCCGCGGCATATTATCCGTATGATGGTGGAACTGTTGGATATCAATCCCGATGATACAATTTGCGACCCTGCGTGTGGTACGGCCGGTTTTTTGGTGGGAGCGGGGGAATATTTAAAAGAAAAATATTTTAACGATATTTTTTATAACAAAGAAAAAAAGGCGCATTACAATAATGGAATGTTCCACGGGTACGATATGGACCGCACGATGTTGCGTATCGGCGCGATGAATATGATGACCCACGGGATAGAAAACCCCGATATCGCTTATAAAGACAGCCTTTCCGACCAAAACAGTTTATCCAACACGTTTACTAAAATTTTAGCCAATCCTCCTTTTAAAGGCAGTTTGGATTACGATATTGTATCGGCTGATGTATTAAAAGTTACCAAAACGAAGAAAACGGAACTATTGTTTTTAGCGTTATTTTTACGGATGCTCCGCACGAGCGGCCGCTGCGCCGCGATTGTGCCGGATGGGGTGTTATTCGGCGCGTCTAATGCTCATAAATCTATCCGTAAAGAAATTATAGAAAACAACCGTTTGGAAGCTGTTATCAGTATGCCTAGCGGCGTATTTAAACCGTATGCCGGAGTATCTACGGCGGTAGTAATTTTTACTAAAACCGGCCACGGCGGCACAGATAAAGTGTGGTTTTACGATATGCAAGCCGACGGTTTTAGTTTGGATGACAAGCGGGACCCCGTGCAGGAAAACGATATCCCGGACATTATTGCCCGTTTTAAAAACTTACCTGCGGAAGTCAAACGAAAACGCACAGACAAGAGCTTTTTAGTCCCCGTACAGGAAATTATTGATAACGGATACGATTTATCTATCAATAAATACAAACAGATTGAATACGTGCCGGAAGAATACCCTTCCCCAAAAGAGATTTTGGCTGAAATCGCCACGCTAGAAAAGGATATTACACAGGGCCTAAAAGAATTGGAAAGGATGTTGAAATGAAAAAGACCTTTTTGTCTGAATTGTTAGTTGCTGAAAGGTCCCAATTAAGCGGGAACAAATTGGAATTAACTAGCGGGATATATCCTGTATATGGGGCTAATGGGTTGGTAACTTATATAAATTTTTATGAGGTGGATAAGCCATATTTAGCAGTTATTAAAGATGGTGCTGGAGTTGGACGGGTATATAAATGCCCATCAAAAAGCTCCGTTTTAAGTACCTTGCAGTATTTGTTA
>CALYRQ010000151.1 GCA_945483375.1 uncultured Elusimicrobia bacterium | reverse complement strand
ACGTTAAAAAATTCCGTGGCGCAGATTTCCAAACATTCCGCCGCGCTGCCCGCCTGATAAACTTTATAGCCTTCGATTTCCAGCAGGTCCACCAGGGTTTCGCGCAGGTTGTTATCGTCGTCCACGACTAAAATTTTAATTTGTTTCTCCATAATTGGTGTCTCCGGGTTTTCTGTAAATTTTCAGATAAATTTGAAAGCAGCTTCCTTTTCCGAGCTCGCTTTTGATAAATAATTTGCCTTTATGCCGGCTGATGGCTTTCCCCACTACGGCCAGACCCAAACCGGTTCCGCGGGCTTTGGTGGTAAAAAACGGGGCAAACATTTTATGGCGCACATCATCGGAAATACCGGGCCCGGTGTCCGACACGAAAATACACACCACCCGGCGTCCGACGCGCGTACCCACCGTCAGCGTACCGGAGCCCTGCATGGCTTCCACGGCGTTGGAAATCACGTTGCGCAAGGCCTGTTTGATTTCTTCCGCGTCCACTTTAATACGCACGCTTTCGGGGTCGATTTCATCCTGCACCGTCAGGCCGGGAGCAACAGGCTGGGAAAGTAAAATCTCGCGCAAATAGCTGTTTAAATCAATGGTAGTCAGCATCAGTTCACGCGTGCGGGCGTAACCGAGCACTTCGCTGATAATGCTGTTGGCCTGTTTGATTTCCGCTTCGATAATGCCGAATTGTTTAACCACTTTCGGGCTGGGCGACGTAACCAGCAGTTTCAACAAACGCGTTGCGTTGCTGATTACGGCCAGCGGATTGCGGATTTCGTGGCTGATGATGGAAGCCATCTGCCCGATAGCGGCCAGCCGCTCGGTTTTAACCAGTTCGCTGGTTGCCGCTTTTAATTCGCGCGTACGCTCTTCCACGCGTTTTTCCAGTTCCTGGTTCACTCGGGAAAGCTGTTCCTGCGCGCTCAAAATTTCCGCACGGCGAGCCTGCAACCCTTCCGACATCTGCACCACCACTTGCGCCAACTCGCCGATTTCGTTGTTCGGAATATCCAAATCGGATGTTTTAATTACCGCGTCCTCTTCGTCGCGCAAGCGGCCGGCGGCCGTGCGCAGCCGCTCCAACGGGCGCGTAATCGGGATAATTACCAAATAACTGACGCCCACCACAAACAAAAGCATTCCCATCACGATAACCATCACATCCCAGGAAGAATTCAGCGTATTTTTTAAAAACAACTGGGAAGCCACATTGGCGGGCTGGTCGACGTATATATTCCACCCCGCGGGCGAAATATCAGCTTTGGCCACTAAAATTTTTTTGCCGTTTGGCAGCACCACCTCTCCGCTGTTTCTATCTCCCAGCTGTTCACGGATGGCATGCAATTTTTGCGTAAGCTCCGCCGGAACTTCCCCCGCCAAGCCGTTCGGCGCCCCATTATAGGAAATAATTTTATCGTTGGAAGTTACCAACATTGCTTCCATATCCAACGGATAGGCCTGGGATAGCTCTCGCCCCATTTCGCTTAAATCCATTTCCGCCAATAACACACCCTGGACGTCGTCCTCGTCCAAATGGCGCCGGACAGGGAACGCCGTCAGCACAAAAAGACCGTTTTCATTCATGCGGTAAACGCGGCCGACGTAATCTTTCCCCCGCCGGACGCATACGTCCACCACCGACGGAAGAACGTCCGCATACGCAAACGAAGCCGCGGGAGAGCCGGAGGAAAATATTGTATTGCCGGAATCGTCCAGCACAGCCAAATAGAAGATGGAAGGATTCCGTCCGCGCAAATAATCCAAATCTCTTTGATTTAAAAAGTCATGACCGCCCAAATCGGTATGTAAATCCGTAAATACGGAAAACAACCGTGAAATGCGGGAAATATGGGAACGGGCCGAGGAGGCCAAACGGCGCGCGGCGGCTTCTTCGCGCTGGAGCACTTCGTTTTTTAAAATAAGGCTGTCCACGTGCATTACGTGGAACCCGATTACAAACGCCAGCACGGCCGAGATTAAGCTCAGCACAAACACCGCTTTAAAAAATAATCCGCGAAATCTCTTTATTTTCATACCCGTTTGAACCAGCCTTTTTTCTTTTTAAAGGCCCCGCCGGAAAGCACCCGGCAATTCCCAAAGGAAAGGCTTTTAAACGCGCCGGCGCGTTTTTCTTTCACCGGCGCACTTAAAAACCCTGTTTGGAAAACGGGGGCCGGAAAATTTCCAGCCCCCGCCTCCATTCAAACCGTTTTGGTTAGCAGCTGCCGGCGGGTGCGGCGGCCGCACCTTTGGAGGCATTGGGGTTCAAGAACCCGAAGCCTTCAATTTCGGAAGCGGAACCGAAATCCAACTGGACTTGGCCTTCCCACAGGAAGGTGGGCGAAGCGTTCACGCCGTATTCTTTGGCATAGCTGGCTTCCTGTTTCAGCAGTTCCAATCCTTCCGTATCAAATTTCTTCATGATTTTTTTGGGGTTGATGCCCGCATCTTCCATTGCTTTATCCCAGCGGCTGGAGCGGTAATCTTTGTTGCGGATTTCCAAATATTTCCACAATTTGGCGGGATAGTATTTGGCAATCAGCAGTTGGCGGACGTCTTCTTCCCATTCGCCGGAACCGTGCAGGCTGTTAAAACCGTTGGCGTCGGAATAGTCCACAATATAGCGGATGCGCACGTTTTGGGCGGCGGGAACGCCGGCTTTTTGGCCTTCAAGCACCAGGTTTTCGGCCATTACGCCGTACGGGCACTGGGACATGACGAAAATTTCCATTACGCCCGGTTTGGCCTCTTTGCCGTTGTATACGCCGGTGCGGGTTTGGTGAGGCAGGATGATGAAATCGTCGTTTTCCTGCGCGTAACCGTACTGGAGGTGTTTTTCCAGTTTGGAGCGGACGGCATCCGTCTTTTTAATCAAATAAAGCGGCAGAAAGCTGTAATCCAGGTTGGCCAGTTTCGGGTCCGCGGCCGCGTCTTTATAGGACACGGTTTTGACGGAAGGCGTCATATCCAAAAATTGGGCGATGCCGGCGGTCAGCTGCGGGTCTTCTTTACCGGCGGCGTAAACGTCGGATTCGACGATTACGAATTCGGCCTTGGCCTTAGCGGGCGTTTTGGCCGCTTTTTTGGCCGGTGCGGCAAAAGCCATACCCGCAACGGCGACGGAAAGTACTACGGCAAACAGTTTTTTCATGTATGTAAGTTCCCCTTATTTATCTTCTAATTCCACGCGTACGCCGCGGATACCCACCGCGCACAGCAAGTTATACGCCAGCAGGAAAAACACCGACGACACCAACACAAGAAGAGTCCCCTGAATGGCGCGCATGATAAGCCCCATTACGTAAGCCATATTAATAGAGGCTTCCGGATTAAACACT
>CALYRQ010000150.1 GCA_945483375.1 uncultured Elusimicrobia bacterium | reverse complement strand
TTAAGGATTTGCTCCTTTGTGTACTTACTCATATTTAATTCCCTCTCTGTTTGTGTTCAGCCTATGGGAAAAACGGACGAAATTCCGTTCGCCTCTCCCCGGAACCTATTTTACGCACATTACTTTCGGTAAAGACGGAGTCCTTTTGGAAAAGCCCAATCCGACACAAAACGTATTTTTCCCGTACGGGGAAACGGCACTTGATTTATCCGTTACCGCACATCAAATTTCCACGAAGAACGGCGGCCGCATAACGGCCGTATCCAACGTAAAATTTACGTTTACGCAACAGGGAGGAGACTGCAAAGCCGTCGAACTCCTGCCGCCGCGCAAAGTGATTCCGTTCCTGTGCAAAATACTGGACGCACGCCTTCGCTACGCCCAGTTTTCCTACAAAGTCACTCCGCTGCGCCCGTCTTATCAAGAGACCGCCGACGCCCTGCACAAAAAGCTGGATAAATACTGCCAAACGGGTTTTTTATCCGAGTTTGACTCTCCGCTTACCCGAATCATTTTGCTCCTTGCCGGGCTCGTGTTCACGGGAATCGGAACCGCCCTATCTGTTTTTCTTTTCCTAAATAGTCAAACCGCCAAAGATTTTTTTCTATTTATTCCCCTGGGGTTATTTCTCATGCCCATCGGCCTCTATTTTACGGCAGGAGCCGTTAAAGACATGTACCGGGAGAGCAAATCCCGCCGGAGATAACTGTCCGTTTTCTAACCCGAAAAAACCGCTTTCCAATCCCGGTGCCGTTTTCTATAATATAGGAAAGAAACCGCCGCCCCGCGCGGCGCGCCTACGGAGGGGTAAACATGGATATCACCACCATTAACAAACAAGTCCAGCAGGAAAGCCTTTTTTTACAAGATTTAAGAAGAGAAGTCGGCAAAGTAATCGTAGGGCAGGACGCGCTCGTAGAAAAAATGCTCGTCGCGCTCCTGGCTGACGGCCACATTTTAATTGAAGGCGTGCCCGGCCTGGCCAAAACCCTGGCCGTCAAAACCCTGGCGCAGGCCATCCACGCGCAGTTCCAGCGCATTCAGTTTACGCCCGATTTGCTGCCCGCCGATATTACCGGTACCTTGATTTTTAACCCCAAAGACGGCATGTTCTACCCCAAACGCGGGCCCGTGTTTTCCAACTTTGTTCTGGCCGATGAAATTAACCGTTCGCCCGCCAAAGTGCAAAGCGCCCTTTTGGAAGCCATGCAGGAACGCCAGGTAACCATCGGCGAGCAGACCTATAAATTGCCCGAGCCGTTTATGGTTATGGCCACGCAAAACCCCGTAGAGCAGGAAGGCACTTACCCCCTGCCCGAAGCGCAGGTGGACCGCTTTATGCTTAAAGTGCTCGTCACCTATCCCACCAAAGAAGAAGAAAAACTGATTTTGGAACGCATGGCGAGCCACCAAAAAATTGAGCTTAACACCCAGGTTACCCCGGAGATGATTTTAAAAGCCCGTGCGGTAACGGACGGAATTTACGTAGACGAAAAAATCAAAAATTACATTGTGGACCTGGTTTTCGCCACGCGCGACCCGAAAGGTGCGGGACTTGAAAAACTGGCTTCGTTTATTTCCTACGGCGCCAGCCCGCGCGCGACTATTTTCCTCACCCAGGCCGCCAAAGCGTACGCTTTCTTAAACGGACGCGGCTTCGTAACTCCGGAAGACATCAAAGCCGTCGGTTTGGACGTACTGCGTCACCGCGTACTGTTGTCTTACGAAGCGGAAGCCGAAAACATCACGTCCGACCAAATCGTCAAACAGATTTTTGACGCGGTGGACGTACCGTAGTTTTTCCCGGGGGTAACACGTGGATACCGCGGACATTTTAAAAAAAGTACGCCAAATTGAAATCCAGACGAACAAACTGGTTTCGGAAACGTTCGCCGGGGAGTATTTAAGCGCGTTTAAAGGCCAGGGCATTGAATTTGCCGAAGTGCGCGAATACAACCCGGGCGACGATATCCGCGCCATCGACTGGAACGTCACCGCGCGCACGGGCGTACCGTATATCAAAAAATACAACGAAGAACGCGAACTGACGCTCATTATCGCGTGCGACGTTTCCGCCTCCCTCAAATTCGGCTCCACGGATAAATTAAAGCAGGAAGCCGCCGCCGAACTGACCGCACTTTTCGCTTTTTCGGCCTTAAAAAACAGCGACAAAGTAGGCCTGATGCTGTTTTCGGACCAAATCGAACTGTTCGTTCCCCCCAAAAAAGGCAAAAAACATATTTTGCGCCTAATCCGCGAAGTGGTGGCCTTTGAACCCAAAAGCCGCGGCACGGACATCGGCCTATGCCTAGAAACCTTATCCAAAGTCGTCAAACGCCAGGGCATTTTAATTTTAATTTCCGACTTTTTGGCCCCCGTGGACGCGTTTTCCAAACCCTTTAAACTGGCCGCCAAAAAGTTCGATTTAATCCCCGTCGTTCTAAAAGACAGGCTGGAAGAAAAAGCGCCGCGCTTAAACGTCTGCCTGGAAGTAACCGACCCCGAAACGGGCGAAGAAGACGTCATCAGCCTGGCGTCCGGCGAACTTGACGGCGAACTGGCCGCCTACCAAGCCCGCCACGGGGCCGAACTGCGCGCGCTGTTCAACCCGTACAAAATAGAATCCATTACCGTAGATACGGCCCAGTCGCCGGCGGACCCGGTCATTTCGTATTTTAAACGCCGCGCCAAGAAACTGAGGAAATAACCGTGAAAAAATTTCTCTTCCCTTTTTTACTGATCTGCCTGCTTACGCCGCTTGCGGCGCAGGAGCTCAGCCTGATTGAAAAGCAGGCGCCCAAGCGCATCGCATTTGCACAGCCGTTCGCTCTGCAATACGATTTCAGCCATACGCCCGGCTACCTAGTGGAATTGGACGAAGCGTCTCTCTCGCCCGACTTTGAAATAAAAGACCGCGCCAAACGCCAAAATTCGCCCGGCACCGTAACGTTCGATTTTACCGTCCTGCCGTTTACGCTTGGCAAATCCACGTTTACCGCCACGTTTTTGCTCTCCCAAAACGGCAAAACAGCCGCCAAAGCGGAGGACGAAACATTTATCACCGTCAGCCCGGCCAAAACATTTGACGACAAAAACTTCCGCGAAATCCGCCCGCCGCAAATTCCCGCCGGCTGGCTGACGTGGTTGCTCGCCGCGCTGGCGGCCCTGGCGTTTGCGGGCGTATTGTGGTTTTGGTACAAAAAAACGCGGGAAAAAAGTTTAGCCGTTTTACAACAACAAGCGGAAGATAACCGCCCGTCGGACGAAATCGCGCTTTCCAAAATAGACGCCCTGCTTAACAGCGGCCTGTGGGAACAACGCCATTACAAACTGTTCTATATCAC
>CALYRQ010000149.1 GCA_945483375.1 uncultured Elusimicrobia bacterium | reverse complement strand
TTGCCCGAGGAAGTACTGTCAGGTACACCGAGGAGCAAGGGAACGCAAAGTTAGCAAAATATGGAAAATTGTTGCCCGAATAAGTAACAACGGATAAGAAATCTCTTTCTTATCCGTTGTACGTATGGCGAAAGTTAACATCAGCCGTTATTCAAGTGCCGTGCAGTTTAGAATAACTTTGCGTTGCTTCGGCTGATTTGCCAGATTTGCGCTAAATTTGTGTTGCCAGTTGCCCGAGGAAGTACTGTCAGGTACACCGAGGAGCAAGGGAACGCAAAGTTAGCCAAATATGGAAAATTGTTGCCCGAATAAGTAACAACGGATAAGAAATCGCTTTCTTATCCGTTGTACGTATGGCGAAAGTTAACATCAGCCGTTATTCAATCCAACTTTTTCAGCCAGCTTTCAAAGGCTTCCACATCCATTGGCTTTGAGAACAAATACCCCTGCGCCACGTCACAACCCGTCGCGCGCAGGAAATCGGCCTGTTCCTTCGTTTCCACGCCCTCGGCAATTACTTTTACGCCTAGGGATTTAATCATATCCACAGCGCCTTCAATTACCTTTTTGGCGTTGGCGTTTTCTTCAAACCCGTCCAAAAATTCTTTATCGAGTTTAATTCCGTCAAACTGCAAATTTTTGAGCACGTTAAGTGACGAATAACCGGAACCGAAATCGTCCATCGCCACGGAAAAGCCTTTGCGGTGAAGTCCGCGGATGACGTTCTGCGCACACTCCCGGTTGTTGAAAATCACGTTTTCCGTCAGTTCCACTTCAATCAGATTATGCGGCACTCCGTATTTATCCACCAGGCGGGTCATCTGCGGGATATAGCGGGAATCGTTCAAGTGAAGACGCGAAAAGTTTACCGCAATCGGCACCTGTTTTAAGCCGCGCTCCTTCCACTGCGCAAGCAAACTGACCACCTGCTCCAAAATAAACATATCCAGGCGCAGGATAAATCCGTTTTTCTCGAAGATGGGAATAAAATCGTCCGGCCGGACAAGCCCGGCATCCCCTTTATTCCAGCGCACCAGCGCTTCCGCGCCCACCATGCGCCCGGTGGAAAAATCGCATTTCGGCTGTAAATAGACCGAGAAATCCCCCCGTTCCAGCGCCTCTTCCATCGAGTTTTCGATTTGCTTTTCGGCCACTATGCGGCGCAAATCCGCCTCGTCGTAAAACTGGATTTTGTCGCCCGACATTCTTTTGGCGTTGTCCAACGCCAGGTGGGTGCGGTCCAGCATGATGTAGAACGGAATATCCTCCGTAATTTCGTACACGCCGAAGGCGGCGTCCAGCAGCAGGCACGAACCCGCCACCGTGCAGTCACGCCGGATTTGGGCAGCCAGCAAAATCAGGCGCGTGCGGAATTTGCGGCGGTCTTCATACGATAACAGCATAATAAAATTATCCGCCGTAGAACGGCAGAAAAATTCTCCGGGGCGCATATTTTCGCGCAGTACGTCCGCCACCCGCTGGAGCACTTTATTGCCTCGTTCGTAGCCGTGCAAGTCGTTAATTACTTTAAATTTTACGATGTCAAACACCACGAGTGCGGCTTTACCGCCCATGCCAGCCAGTTTTTCCGAAAAATCTTCGCACATACTGTTAAAGTTGGCGGCGCCCGTCAGCGGGTCGATAAACGCCGTGGCAAACAAACGGCGGTTGCTGACAGAACGAACCCGGAACAAACAGCAAATAAGCCCGAAAAACACCAGCAGAATAAACGCCACCAGGGCTAAAGACGTCCACGCCAACCGCCGGGCCTGCTGTTCCACAAACGCCGTAGGCAAGATGGAGAACATATACCAGTCGTTGATGGAAAGCGGCATCAAATGCAAAAACTGCCGGGAGCCGTCCAACCGGTAATCTACCAAAGCATGGTTGCCGGAACGCATTCCCCGTCGGATACTTGTCAGAGAATCGCCCTTATCCGTAAAAGCGGCGCGTTCCAACAGTACAAACGCGCTGCTCCCGGCGGGAATTTCTTTTCCCAGCACCACCGTGCCGTCCCGGCGCACCACCAGAGAAAACCCCCGGTCTCCCAAAGCGGCCAATTTTAACATCGGTTCAAAGCGTTCTGCCGGCAAAAAAGCAAACAACACGCCTACGGGACGGTCCTCTCGGCGCAAAAGGACGCCCTCCACTAACACGTCTTTTCCGTCCTGCGGGTTTTTTAGCAGAGAAGAAGACATGTATACCCCTTTTTCCATCGTTTCCGCCAATATGCCGGACGTAAAAGCCGGGGCCAACTCCGCATTGTGCGACAGAAACACCCGTCCGTCCAACAGCACAATGCCTAAAAACTGGAACGCGTTGTGCTGTGTTTGCACCCGCAAAAAACGGCTCATGCGGGCGGAATCTTCCCAAGGGGAAAAATTTTCCGCCGCACGCGCCACGGAACGCAGCGTTTGCAAGTCGGCAAACATCAGGCGGTCAAAATCATCCGCCGCTTCTTCGCCGGCGGACGCGACATGCCTTTTTAAATCCAACTCCAGCACGTTACCCACATACCGCCAGTATAAGGTAACTCCGGCCGCAATAATAATTGCGCCCAACAGCACCCATACGAATAAAGACCGAAAAGAAAGACGCTGAATAACCCCTCCCGACGCGAGAATACGCCCGCGCTTGCGTTATATACTTATGCTTGTTCCCGGGTGAAACCGGGCTGATAATTATATTGTAAATTCAGCAGGCGGCCGTACGGGGCCGCACGTTCAAATTAAGCATGGCCCTTGGCGGGAGCCTGCTCTTCCTGCGTGCGGAAGAAACCCACCGTCTGCTGCGAGTAGGCAAAGAAAGGATAGAACGGGTTTTCCGGGTTGCGCAGTTCCGTTTCCGCCGATTCGGCGTAAAACAGTTTGTCTTTCGACACGGCAAACAGCCGCACCATGCCCGGCGCGGACGGAGCGGGAAGCTCGCCTCCGGTGGGGACGGAAGTCATTTTATCCGTCAGTTTGGCCGCATGCGCCAACATATGCGCGGCGGCGGTTTGTAAGGCTTCGTGCCCGTGCCCGCCGATCATGCCGCCCAAACCGCTTTTGCTGTTATTTTCAAAATACAGACTGCTGTCCCCCAGTGAGTTGGTGGCTAAAAAGAGATGTTTGGTTTCCGCGCCGTCCTGAAAGGCCATTTCAATCCCGGCGACGGAGATTTTGTCCGCGCCGACTTCAATAACGCCTTTGCGGTTTTCCAAATTTTTGACGTCAAGCCAAAAATTACGCATATTAATATACGCAGTTTTCATACTTTCACCCCCCAGTGATATAAAAATAATAGCATTTTAAGCGTCATTTTATCCCAGAAAAAAACGGATTAGACGCGCGGACCGTTTTGGGGTATAAT